>NZ_BLTE01000025.1 GCF_013019105.1 Fundidesulfovibrio magnetotacticus | reverse complement strand
TGCTGGTCACTCTGACGGCCAAGGCCCATCACATCACCTCCAACCTCTCGATGGCTGGATTCTCGGTCACCTTGCGGAGTTTTTCAACACGCTGTTAAACGAGCTACGGAACTGGCCGATCTGCTTGCCTTGGTATTCCACGATGAACTCCGACTGGGCTACCTGTTGCCGTTCCTGAAGCTCCTGGAGGAATCCTGGCGATACCGGGACCACCCGCGAGGTCTTCGTCTTGGAGGCGTAAACCCGCACGCTGGAATCCAGCCAATCAACGTCGGTCCACTTCAGGGCGAAGAGTTCCGAGGCCCCGGTGCGAACACCGAGGTTCCAGGCCACGGTGATGGCCCATGCCAAGTGAGGAGCCGCCACTTCCTTGATCTTCTGGAGGTCGTCCAGGGTAAGCTTCAGATCCCGTGGGGCCTCCTTGCTCTTCCGCCAGTTGGCGAGCGGGTTCCTCGTGATCATCTCGTTGGCGAGTCCGAAGCGGAACACGGCCTTGAGGTACCCCAGGTAGCGATTCTTTGTGGAGGTGGCAGCCTTCGGGTAGGCCGCCTGCATAACCGAGATGATTTCGTCCAGCTTGATTTCCTGCGCGGGCTTCTGGGCAAAGGCAGGGATCAGGTGCTTCTCGCCGATAGAGGCCATCTCCCTCAGGGTCTTGCGGCTGACACCGGCAAGCTTGCGGGCGTTGAGGTAGGCCTGGAGCAGCTGATCAAGGTAGAGTTTTTCTTCCGGGGTTGTTATCCTTTCCAAAATTTCTTCAATTATTTCTTGCGTTATCGTTCGACTAGCCTTACTTCTAAGCAGCCGGCCGGGGGTTCGAGTCCTCCCTGGCGCGCCAGGAAATTCAAGGGGTTAGGCCTGTCGGCCTGGCCCCTTTTTTAGGTTGGCTGACTGGGCTGGCTAACATTTTCCGACAAGTCGACTCGCTGCCCATCTGACACCTCCAGGACGTCCGTTCCATACGTCCAAGTTGGTGTCCAAGAAAATCCTAGGGCAATCCAGTTCGACGCCCAGGCGGTCACCCGCTCTTTCCCGCGGCGCGGGAATCTGCTAGCCAAACTCGCAAAGCCCAGCGAGCGCAGGAAACCGCGCCGATTTCTCGCCAGAGGAGACCACGTTGAGCACACTCCAGATTTACGTCCCAATGCCTTGGGCCGAACGCGTCATCATCGCGTTGCGGGCGATTCCGCAACTCCGGGACAAGGTGTCCTTGAAGCGCCACGGCACTCTGGACCTCGCCAAGCTGCGCTGCTTCTTCATGGAGTTCCACGGATCGGGCATGACCGCGCGCTTCCCGCTGATGTACCCTCTTTCGGGATATAGACATCACCCATTCTACGCCCCGCAGCACCAGTTGCACCAACTGCGCGGTGTAGACTGGATCATGCTCGGCCGCGGAATCGACGAGTTCACGACCTGGGTCCTCGCCTACATGGCGGCCAACCCCCGAGACGGCGTATCCCTGCTCGCCTACGACAGGCTCACCGGCGCGCTGGGCAGGGAACGCGCACGGGGCGACATCCCTGTGCCCGTGCACAAGATCGCCTTCTTCACCAATCATGCGGACGTGACGAAGCGCAAGGACCAACTATTGAGCCACGAAGAGGCCGGATGGGACAAGACCGGATACAGTCAGATCCACGACAAGCTGCACTTCGCCCTGCCCCTCATCGAGCGCTACTTCCCGGGCACCCCCCTCAACATCCTGGACATTGGCTGCGGCCTGGGACAGACCACCCGCACCCTAGGCCGGATGTATCCCGCAAGCCGCGTGGTGGGCACGGACTGGTCCCTGGACTCCCTGGAAATTGCCCAACACCACTTCGACCTGCCCAACGTGAGCTTCCTTCGCGCCGACTTCCAGGCCATGCCCTTCAAAGACCTCACCTTCGACCTTATCATCTCCTTCAGCGCCCTGAACATCGCGGCCAATCAGCGCCTCGCCGCTCGCGAGAGTTTCCGTATGCTCGCACCCGGGGGGCTCTTCGTCTCCGCGACACTAGTGGAGGACGGTTTCCATTTCTGGAACTTCCCCTCCAGCCTGGCTTGGCCTACCCATAGCGACCTCTCCCTTCCGGATTGGTATGAGGTGGCCGCCGCTCACGGGCTTGGCTGCGAGCTAAGACCCTGGGTCCGCTTCGGGGCAAACTTCTTCCAGCCCGAGCAGAAAAGGCTGGAACAGCACTTTAACGAGGTGGTCGGAGATCTGCACGAAAACCCGCCCGAAACCTACAGGCCATTCATCCCGGCGGCCATTCTAGCGGCCAGCTCACTCCTCCCGGCGAAGGTCCCCCCGGCTTATTTACCGGGGCCCCACGCGGATCGCATTGAAACCATCATCCGATCGGCTGGTGAAGAATCAGATGTGGTTTGGGACGCCGCTGCTTTCGCCTGGAGCGACGTAGCATCCTTCTCCTTGCAACTCACGCCCGAGGCCAAGCCATTCCTTCAGGCCTGTCTGCCCAGCGCGGCCCCTGTGCTGGAAGAGTTCTTAACCATCTTGCAGCCAGCCACGCACAAGACTGGTGGGCAGGGCGTAGCCACGTTGCCTTGACCAGCTTTGGTCTACAGCATCACGATCCGGTGCGCGCTCCGTGGTTCCGGCCGCGGTGATGAGCCAGGCCGGAACGGAGCGCACATACCCCCGGAACGGGGCGACCGGGATGATTCATACGTAAAAGGTATGAACCGTTCCATGGGTTGTATCGCCTCATGAAGTCGTTTATGAACAGCCCGACGCATAGGCGATTGTGGACTCATTTCGGGTCGAGGTTGTTCTGCATCGGTGGTGCGGAAAGAATCGAAGGGGGCGTAGGCGCATGAGACGTATTGTTCTGGCGGTCGCCGTGGTCATGACATTGTGTTGGAGTGGAACAGGGTCTGCAGACACAACCGTCAGGATGACAGGAGATTCGAGGGTCCATGGAAACTGGTGGTCGCAGCGCAACTATACCGGATGGACATCCTCGACAGCGGCAGGCACCCGCACATACGACGCCCTGTCGATCTACCAGCGATTTCGTCTGCGCAGCGACTTCATCGCCAACGAAGACTTGAAGTTCCGCTTCGGCATCCGCGTCAACAATACGCCATGGGGCAACGGAACCTATACGGTGGACAACCCGGCCGTAGCCATTGAGGTGTACCTGGCCTACATGCAGTTCAAGTGGCCTGGAAGCGACATCACCTTCACCGTCGGGCTCCAGAACATGGACCTGCCCATCTCCAGCAGCGCGCTCTTCAACGCCAACCCGGTGTTCGGCGGCTCCCGTTCCGCTGCGGCCATGGTGACCATCCCGCTGTCGGACGAGGTCAAAGTGATCACCGGCTTCACCCGGCTGATCGACAGCTACGCCTCCGCCGACCCCACCACCACCCAGCTCAACGACGAACTCGACGGCTACCTGCTCACGCTTCCCATCACCATGGGTGGCTTTTCCGCCACTCCCTGGGGCATGCTGGCCCTGGCCGGAAAGGACAGCAACTACACCCTGGCCATCGACGAGCAGAACGCGCCCCTGGCCTCCAACCTGCTGGCCCTCGGCGGCTCCAGGGCCGCGCGGCTGCGAGTCGCCCAGAACGTGTACTGGTGGGCGGGCTCTTCGCTTGCGCTCACCATGCTCGATCCGTTCAAGTTCTACGCCGACGTGATGTACGGCTCCGGCAACGGGGCGGAACCGGCGCGCAACCGGCGCTCCGGCCTGTTTTTCGATGTCGGCGCGGAGTACACGGGCTTCAACGCGCTGACCCCGCAACTCTCCTTCTGGTATTCCACCGGCGAGGACGGAACCTTGAGAAACGGCTCCGAGCGCATGCCAGCTATCGTGGGGTACTGGGGCCCCTCGAACTCCTTCCTGTTCGACGCCAGCCAGGACTTCGTGGGCGGCGGGCACTGCATGAACGTGGACCCCATAGGCTCCTGGGGCTTTGTGGCGGCCCTGAACAACATCTCGTTCGTCGAGAAGCTGTCCCACCGCATCGCGTTCACGTTCGCGCAGGGAACGAACTCTTCCAGGGCCATCCGCGCCGGGGCCTCCATCACTCCCTCGGGCTACTACCCCGCTCCGGTCACCTTCGTGCAGATGGGGCGGGACCTGACGGTCAACGAATACGTCGTGGGCGTCAATTTCGACCATCAGTACAACATCTACGCGAACCTGGCCGCCGTGGTCGAGGCCGGTTGGGCGCACGGCCGGTTCGAGCGTTCCGTGTGGGGACGGCGGCTGGTCAACCAGGCCGAGAGCGGCGACGCCTGGAAATGCGCTGTGGGCCTGCAGTACAGGTTCTAAGGGGCCGTTCCCGTTCCCGTCCGGCGCGGTTTTCGGCGGTCGGCCGGGCCTTACGGCCCGTAGACCTGCCTCGGGGCCAGCAGTTCCGGGAAGCGCTCCAGCAGCGCCCGGCGCACCAGGTAGCAGAGGTGGCATTCGTCCACGCAGGGCGTCTCCAGGTGGATGCCGTGGCGTCGGGCCAGTTCGGCCGGGCCGCCCTCGGCCAGCGGCCCGGCGATGGGGTGGCGGGCGGCGTCGTAGCCGTCGACCAGTTCGGCCAGGGGGCGTTCCCAGGCGTTGCCCAGGCTCAGGCCCTGGCAGAGGTGCAGGTGGCCGTAGGGGTCCGCGTGTATGCGCTCGGGGCGGCGCAACTCCTCGTAGGGGCAGGTGGTGAACTCCTGCCAGGGCCGCGTGGGCAGCCCGGCCGTGAGCTTGTCCGCCGCCCTGCCGCGAAAGAGCGGCCCGCCACCGACCACCGGCGCGCCCTTGCGCCCGTCGTCTCCGGGTTCTGGCTCCGCGCGGGGGCGTCCGATGCGGATGGGGTCCGTGGGGATGCCCAGCCGCGCCGCCGCCGCCAGGGCGGTGCGGGCCGGGTTGCGCTCCTCCTCGTAGTGGAAGGTGTCGTCGCTGATGTTGAGGTAGGAAAGCCCCGCTTCCGCCAGGGGGGTGAGCCAGGCCTCGGCGTCCTCGTCCGAGACCGCGCCGTAGGCGTTGGTCACCAGCCCCGTGAGCAGCCCAAGCCCCTTCGCCAGCTTCAGGCCCCGCAGCAGCACCGGGTAGAGCAGCAGGGGCTCGCCGCCTTCGAAGTACACCCAGCGCACGCCCTCCATGGCCGAGGCCTGCTCGATGAGCCCCCGCAGGCGCGGCAGGGTCATCACGCCCGGCGCGTAGGGACCGGCGTGGACGAAGCAGTGGTCGCACTCCAGGGTGCAACGGTAAGTGAGCAGAATGTGCAGGGCGTCGAGCATGGCGCGGCGTCTCCTGTGGGATGTTGACGGGGAGGCGTCCTGTCCCCTCGCGAGGGGAAATCGCACCGTGCAGACTAGGGCATCCCGGTGTTCCGGGCAAGGGGCGAAAGGAAAAGATGAGGCCGTGAGTTTTCCCGGAACTGGCTGGAGCCGGCAGGCCCGGTGCCGACGGGCGGTGGACGCGGCTCGGGGCGAGGATCGGAGCAGGCGGCAGCCGCCCGGCCCGGTTCCGGGGGAAGGGCCGGGACGGCGCGCGGCCGTCCCGGCGAACCGGCGCGGCGGGGGGGCTCAGCCCAGGGCGTTCACGCGGGCCGGGCCGTGCGGGGCCACGCGCTGGTAGGCCACGGCGGGCTTGCCGAAGAGCATGGCGTAGCCGATCTGATGCCCCCCGGGCAGGCCCAGGCGCGGCAGGATCTGCGGGCAGACGGCCAGGGCCATCATGAACAGGCCGTCCCAGAGGGTGCCCAGGCCCTGGGACGCGGCCAGAAGCTCGAAGGTGGCCAGGGCGATGTGGGTGTCCTGCACGGGGCAGGGCGCGTCGGCGGGGGCGCTGGCCAGCAGCAGGTGCGGCGCGCCACGCAGGATCACGTCGCGGCCCTCCTCCTTCCAGCACTTGGCCACCCAGCCCAGATACTGGCCCACCAGCCCTTCGGGCAGGCGTCCGGCGTCTTTGGCGGCGGCCACGGCGTCGAGCATCTCGCGGCCCAGGGCGGCGGTGAAGGCCTTGTCCCGGGTGACGGTGAAGAGCACATCGCGGGCGTTGACCCCGGTGGGGGCGTGGCTGGCGTTCTGGAGCAGGGCCTCGATGCGCTCCCAGGGGAGGTTTTCGTCCTGGAAGCGGCGCACGGAGCGGCGCATGCGCACCAGGTTGGCCAGTTCTCCTGTCCCGGGCAGGGGGCCGGGCTTCCAGGCCGGGTCGGCGGGGTCGCTGCCCAGGATGGAGAGCGCGCCCTCGGGGCAGACCGCGTAGCAGTGCATGCACTTGTAGCAGCCCTGTTCGTCGGTGATCTCGGGCAGATCGTTCAGGGTGATGATCCCGGCGGGACAGTCGGCGGCGCACTCGCCGCAGCGGATGCAGAGCGTCTCGTCGATGCGCAGGTCGAGCATGGTTCCTCCGTGGTGGATGGTCGGATGTGGCGCGCCCGGCCGAAGGGGCTCCCGCGTCGGCGCGCGCCTCCTGCATACAGGCATCGGAAGATCGACTCCAGGGCCAATCGTCGTGGGATGGCGGCGGGACAAGCTTTGACGCACGCGAAGGATGGGGGCATAGCGGATGAATCAAGGCCCGGCGGCGATGCGGCGCGCACGGGCGGACACAACCGGAACAGGGAGGTGCGGCATGGCGGGTTTCTTCGGAAAAGGGGCTGTTCTGTTGAGGGTGTCTGCGTGCGCCTGGGCGTTTCTCTTGATGGCTTCTGCGGAAGCCTCCGCAAAGAAGGTGGTGCTCCAGGAGGAGCTGCCGGGCAGGATCGAGCGGTATTCCTTCGACGATGCGCGCATTTCCGCCGAGGCGTTGCGCTTGGCCCTGCGCTTCGGACCGGACGGGCTCTACACGGGTTCGGAGATGATCGCGCGGGCCTCGCTGGAGGTCTGCCCGGACGACGACCCCGGCTACAAACCCTGCGGCGACAGGACCATCGCCGCCCCCAACTTCCTGGACAACGCCGGGGAGAACCTGCGCCGGGCGCGCGCCCTGATGGAGGAACTGGCCGCCAGCACGCCGCCCGCGGGGTTGGAGGCCGCGAAGGCCTGGTGCCTGGAGGAGAACGGCTTCGTGCTGGCCCTTTCCGAGGCCAGGCTGCGCTACCTGCGCACGTGGGACCCGCAGACCCTGCGCGCGACCTTCGAGGTCAAAAGCGCAGGGAAGGTGCTGGAGCCGGGGAAGCTGTGTCCGGCAGCGTTCGAGGCCCTTTCCCGGGCGCAAAACCCGGTCCAGCGCGCCCGGGTGGCCGCCTACGAATGGCACAATTGCGTGAACGGGGCCTTCCGCGCCCTGGAGGCCCGGCGGCCCTATCCCACGGCGGCCTGGAAGGCCTTCCTGAAGCGCTACGGCATCACGGTGCGCGTGGAGCACGACACGGACTGAGCGGCGCGGGGAGACGCCTCGCGCCTCAGCGGCAGCGAAGTGCGGGTCGCCGTGCCGGGGGGGGGGCGGTGCGCTTTCCCAGGCCGCGACGCACGCGCCCCTGCGGGAAGCGCCGGGAACCGACCGGCGGCCTCCCGCTGCCTGGGCCTGTGCGCGCCTACCAGGGGCTGCCGAAGCCGGAGCCGTCCAGGGGGCGGGGCTGGGTTCCGTCGCCCGGGCCGAGCATCATGTAGAGCGGGTCGACCGGCTGCCCTGTCTGGCCGCCCTGGAGCTGCCCCTGTGCCGTGCCGGAAGTTCCGGGCTGGACCCCGGCGGACGCGGGGCAGAGCGGGCAGAGGAGCGGGGCCGGGGCCTGTCCGCCGGACCAGGAGGGACCCTGTCCCTGGGCCATGGCGGCCGGGGCAAACAGGGGGGCGGACGCCAGGAGCGCGAGGAGTGCGAGTCGCTTCATGTGAGGTCTCCTTGAAGTAGATTCGCCGCCGGTCGATGTGCAAAACCCATATGCCGGGCGGCTGAAAGCAAAATCTAATGCAAGATGGATTCCTTGTTTCACATTCCGAGCAATGGTGAATTGTTGCTGGAATGCATTCTCAGCTGGTATGAATTGTTTTGTGCAAGGAGATGCACCTGTGTGCAGGCTCCTTGTGCAGCAGGCGCTGTGGAATGAAGGGCGAATGGCGCGGGACGGAGGAGTGGGCGCTGGCCGTGCCGCCCTTGGTTCCGCCGCCGGGGACGGCATGGGGGCGTGGAGCGGCCTGACGGGTCTGCGACGGCAAAGGCCGGGACGGTTCGCGCCGCCCCGGCCTTGCGGTCGGTTCAGGGTTTTCGCGCTACGCGGGCAGGTCGCCCTCGGGTATGCCCAGGGCCTTGGCCACGCCCTTGCCGTAGGCCGGATCGGCCTTGAGGCAGTTGCCCACGTGGCGCAGCTTGATCTCCAGAGGCGCGTCGCCCATGGCCCGGGCGGTGTTGCCGAAAAGGGCCTCCTGCTGGGCGGGGGTCATGAGACGGAAGAGCTTGCCGGGCTGGGCGAAGTAGTCGGCGTCGTCCTCGCGGAAGTTCCAGTGGTCCGCGGCTCCGTCCAGGGCCAGGGGGGGCTCGGCGAAGTCGGGCTGCTGCCGCCATTCGCCGTAACTGTTGGGCTCGTAGCCCAGGGTGGAACCGTGGTTGCCGTCCACGCGCATGGCCCCGTCGCGGTGGTAGCTGTGGAAGGGGCAGCGCGCGGCGTTCACGGGGATGAGGTGGTGGTTCACGCCCAGGCGGTAGCGCTGGGCGTCGCCGTAGGAGAAGAGCCGCCCCTGGAGCATCTTGTCGGGGGAGAAGCCGATGCCCGGGACCACGTTGGCCGGGTTGAAGGCCGCCTGCTCCACCTCGGCGAAGTAGTTCTCGGGGTTTCGGTTGAGCTCCAGCACGCCCACCTCCATGAGCGGATAATCCGCGTGGAGCCAGACCTTGGTGAGGTCGAAGGGGTGGTAGGGCAGCTTGGCGGCGTCCTTTTCGGGCATCACCTGGACGCAGAAGGTCCAGCGGGGGAGGTCGCCCTTTTCGATGCTGTCGTAGAGGTCGCGCTGGTGGCTTTCGCGGTCGCGGCCCACGAGCTCTTCGGCTTCGGCGTCGGTGAGGTTCTTGATGCCCTGCTGGCTCTTGAGGTGGAACTTCACCCAGAAGCGTTCACCCCCGGCGTTGAGGAAGCTGAAGGTGTGGCTGCCGAAGCCGTGCATGTGGCGGTAGGTGGCGGGGATGCCCCGGTCGCTCATGACCACGGTGACCTGGTGCAGGGCCTCGGGGAGCGAGGTCCAGAAGTCCCAGTTGTTCCTGGCGCTGCGCAGGTTGGTGCGCGGGTCGCGCTTCACGGCGTGGTTGAGGTCGGGGAATTTCAGGGGATCGCGCAGGAAGAACACGGGGGTGTTGTTGCCCACCAGGTCCCAGTTGCCTTCCTCGGTGTAGAACTTGATGGCGAAGCCCCGGATGTCGCGTTCGGCGTCGGCCGCGCCGCGCTCTCCGGCCACGGTGGAGAAGCGCACGAAGAGGTCGGTCTTCTTGCCGATTTCGGAAAAGATTTTGGCCTTGGAGTAGCGGGTGATGTCGTGGGTGACGGTGAAGGTTCCGTAGGCCCCGGAACCCTTGGCGTGCATGCGCCGCTCGGGGATGACCTCGCGGTCGAAGTGGGCCAGCTTCTCCAGGAACCACACGTCCTGGAGGAGCATGGGGCCGCGCGGCCCGGCGGTCATGGCGTTCTGGTTGTCGGGGACGGGGGCTCCGGCGTTGGTGGTGAGGCGCTTCTTGGTCACGTCGTCCTCCTGAGCGAAAGGGTGCGCAACGAACGGCCGACACGTCGTCGGCGAAAAAGGCGGAGAGGCAGGGCCGAAAGGGCCGTCGGGCCGAACTGGGGCCGTGAGGCGGAAGAAACGTCCGCGAGGCTGGATAATTCTTTTCCAGAAAGAATGATTCGTGTCAACGGAAAAGAGCTAGCCGGACTCCCTGCAGCGCGGGCAGACGCCGAACACGTCAAAGCGGTGGGAGTCCACGGCGTAGCCGGTGCTGGCGGCGAAGCGGGCCACGATGTCATCGAGGTCGTCGAGTTCCAGGTCGAGGATTTCGCCGCAGCGCGAGCAGATCATGTGGGGGTGCGGCCTGGGGCGCAGGCCGTCGTAGCGGCTGCCCTGTTCCCCGAAGCCCAGCTCGAGGATTTCGCCCTCGGCCTTGAGCAGGGCCACGGTCTTGTAGACGGTGGCCAGGCTGGTGGTGGGGTAGTCGTTCAGGATTTCGCGGTGGATCTGCTCCACCGTGGGGTGCCCCGGGTGCGCCAGCACGGCCTTGACGATGGCCAGGCGCTGCGGGGTGAGGCGCAGGCCCTTGGCCTTGAGCCGCTCCAGGATGGCGGCGAGGCGGTCGGTCTGGGACGCGGGATTGAGGGGTTCCATGATTCTCGTTAATCGTTACTGCCATATCTCTCCGAGGTCAATGGGCGGGAATCCGTGACTCGTCGCGGCGGGGGACCGCAAGGCCGGGCGTCACCATGGGGCCTGGGCCTCTGGGCGCGGGGGCCTTCTGTCGGCGCAAGGGCGGGTTCAGGCCGGGTCGTCAACGATTCTGGCCCGGCGCGCGTGGCTCGCCAGGCCCTGGCGGACCAGGCGCTCCGCCTCGGGGTAGCTCCGGGGGGTGCAGTAGAGGCGCACGGTGCGCAGCCAGTGGGTTCCCAGGCTGATCACGCGCTGGCGGGGCGAGAAGCGCGCGCGGCGCACCAGGGAGTAGTCCACGAAGGTGTGCTCCTGGGCCTGGGCCAGGAGCCCCGCTCCCGCGACGCCGGGCTTTCCGGCCAGCGCGCCCAGGAGCACGGCGGCCCGGTTGGCGGCGCGGCCCCTGCGGCTGGCCACCAGGGCGTGCGCCCCGCGCTCGTCCAGGCGGAAGGCCAGCTCCAGGCGGTTGCCGAAGAACAGGAACATCACCAGCACGAAGAGCACGGTCATGCCCGCGCAGACGGCCCCGAAAAGCTGGAGCACGCCCAGGAACACCCCGGCGTCGCCCGCGAAGAGCCCGATCAGGCAGGCGATGAGGGCCATGGCCAGACAGGTGAGCCCCATCCAGCGCAGGAAATCCAGGAACATGAAGCGGTTGGTGAGCAGCGGGACGCTCACGCTCCAGTTCAGCAGGTGGTGGGGCTCGTCGCGTGGGGGCATGGGGCCTCCTGGGTGTCGGCCCTGGCGGGCCGGATTCTCGCCATATTCTGCCTATGCCGGGAACCGGACATTGTAAAGTTTCCTGGAAGGGTGGACGGCGGGGGCGCGTCATTCCGTCTTCAACGATCGGATTTTCAAGAATTTTTTGCCGACTGCAAAGAAATCTGACACCTGGTGTCCGAAGCCGGAATCGGCGGCTGCGTATTGCCTTGCATTTGAGTATGTTATAAATTTCACATTAGGCACGGAACGTGCGAGGCCTCCGTGGTCGGGAAGTGGGGCCCAGGCCCGGAAGGTTTCCGGCAAGGGCGGGGGAAGCGCCAGAGCGCGCGAAACAGCGTAACGATCGGAGGAGACGATGAAAGTCAAAGACGCCATGTCCAAGCGGATCATGTTTGTGGGCAAGGACGCCACGGCGGCCCAGGCCATGCGCATCATGGCCGAGAACAACATGCGCCGGCTCATGGTCGAGGTGGACAAGGCCGGGGAAATCTACGGAGCCGTCACCGTGCGCGACATGATCGCCAAGGTCATCGCGCCGGGGCTGGACCCCACGGCCGTTCGCGTGGCGGACATCATGAACGTCAAGCTCGTCGCGGCCTCGCCCGAGGACTCGCTCCAGGACGCCGCCAAGGTGATGGAGGAGAAGAACGTGGCCGGCATGCCGGTGTTCGAGGGCACGAAGCTCGTGGGGGTGATCGCCATGTGGGACATCCTTATCGCCCTGGGCGTGCACGGCAAGGCCTCCTGAAGCGCGTGAGGCGTCCGGCCGGACCCGGTGGGGACACGGCCGGAACGGGCAACCGCATGCGGGGGTGAGGGCCGCCCGCATCAAGGCAGGTTGGGCAGGCGCTCCGGGCTCAAGGCCCGGGGCGCGTCCACGGGAGACGACGAAATGGTCATGCAATCAGACGCATCCGGCCCGGAGCTGAAGCCGCTGGACGCCTTCACGTCCCGGGTCGTCTACGGCAGCACGTTCTGCAAGCGCCCCATCGACTTGCAAATCCTCATCAGAAACGACACGGTCGAGGACGTGGGCGGCGCGGTGGAATGCCCCTACAGCCGCCAGTGGCTGGCGGCCCTCATCCAGGCCGCCAAAGGCAAGGACCTGGACGCCGCCTGGTCCATCTCCGGCGACGACCTGCGCGCGGGCATCACGCCCCCCGAGCAGTCGGGCGACTGCGTGGACTGCGACACCTACGTGGTGGCCGCCTTCCGCCTGGCCCTGCGCAAGTTCGAGAAGGGCCTCTAGGCCCGTGCGGGCCGGGGGGGACAGCCTCCCCGGCCTTGATATACAGCGGGCCGGGGCATGCGCTCCGGCCCGTCCTTTATGGCCGGCCTGTCCGGCCCTTTCCGCCCGGCCCTTTCTACCAGGCGCATGCGGCGCGCCCCGCGAGAGGGCGCTCGGCCGGTCCGCCGCGTGCCGGACCTCGCGGGCTTTGACGTGGCCCGCCCGATGCCCTATGCCCTGGCTCGTCATGAGCACCATCGTCTCCCTGCGCGGGGTCGCCAAGGCCCACGGCGCGCGCACGCTGTTTTCGGAAGTGGCCCTCACCCTGCACGAGGGCGAGCGCGTCGGCCTCATCGGGGCCAACGGGTCGGGCAAGTCCACACTCTTGCGCATCCTGGCCGGGGCCGAGGCCCCGGACGCGGGCGAGCGCATCCTGCGCCGTCAGGCCCGCCTGGCCTGGGTGGAACAGCAGGACGCCTTCCCCGGGGTCGAGACCGTGGAGCAGGCCGCGGCCCTGCCCCTGGCGGGCCAGGGCCTGGACGACGCCCAGCTCCACGTGCGCGTGGGCGAGGCCCTCTCGCGCACCGGCTTCCTCGACCCCACACAGCCGGTCGAATCCCTTTCGGGCGGCTGGCGCAAACGCCTGGCCCTGGCCCGCGCCTTGGTCCAGGAGCCGGATCTTCTGCTCCTGGACGAACCCACCAACCACCTGGACCTGGAGTCCACTCTCTGGCTGGAACGCTTCCTCCAGGGCGCGCGCTTCGCCTTCGTGGTGATCAGCCACGACAGGGCCTTCCTGGAGAACACCGCCCGGCGCATGATCGAGCTCTCCCCCGCCTATCCCGGCTGCTGCCTGGACGTGGAAGGCCCCTATTCGGCCCTGCTGGAGCGGCGCGAGGAATACCGCGCGGCCCAGGCCGGGTACGAGTCCGCCCTGGCCAACAAGGTGCGCCGCGAGGTGGAGTGGCTGCGCCGGGGGGCCAAGGCCCGCACCACCAAGGCCAAGGCGCGCATCGACGAGGCCGGGCGGCTCATGGGCGAACTGGCCCGCGCCAAGGAGCGCAACGCCCAGGCGGGCAGCGCGGGCATCGATTTCCAGGGCGGCGGCCGCCAGACGCGCAGGCTCGTCACCGTGGAGAACCTGGGGCACGACGCGGGCGGGCGCACGCTCTTCGACGGGCTGGACCTGGTGCTCTCGCCGGGCACGCGCCTGGGGCTGGTGGGGGCCAACGGGTCGGGCAAATCAACGCTCCTGCGCATCCTGGCCGGTGAGCAGGAGCCCGCGCGCGGCGCGGTGCGGCGCGCCCCGGCCCTGGAGACGGCCTATTTCGACCAGGCTCGCGAACAGCTAGACCCCGAAGAGAGCCTGCGCCGCGCCCTGGCCCCCCACGGCGACGCCGTGGTCCACCAGGGCCGCCAGATCCACGTGGCCTCCTGGGCCAAGCGCTTCCTCTTCCGGCCCGACCAGTTGGACCTGCCCGTGGGCCTGCTCTCGGGCGGCGAGCAGGCGCGGCTGCTCATCGCGCGGCTCATGCTGCGTCCGGCCGACGTGCTCCTGCTGGATGAGCCCACCAACGACCTGGACATCCCCACCCTGGAGGTCCTGGAGGAGAGCCTGCGCGAATTCCCCGGGGCCGTGGCCCTCATCACTCACGACCGCTACCTCCTGGACGCCGTGTCCACGGCCCTGCTGGGCCTGGACGGCCAGGGCCAGGCCGTGCCCCTGGCCTCCCTGGAGCAGTGGGACGCCCACCTGCGCGAGGCCCAGGCCCCCCGCGAGCGGCGCGAAGCGGAGCCGCCGCGCCGCCCGGCCAGGCGTCCGGCCAAAAAGCTCACCTACAAGGAGGAGCGGGAGCTGGAGGGCATGGAGGCGGCCATCGGAGAGGCCGAGGCGGCCCTTGCCGCGCGCGAGGAGGAGCTGGCCGATCCGGCCGTGGCCCACGTGGCCAGCGAACTGGAGGCCCGCCTGATCCGGCGCGACGAGGCCCAGGCCGAGGTGGACCGGCTCTACGCCCGCTGGGCGGAGCTGGAGGACAAGCAGGCCGCGCTCTCCGATCCCGGAGGGGAGTGACGCGCGCAGCGGTGGGGGGCCGTGCGATTCCCGAGCAGCCGCTCCGCACAGGACGGACGGTGGCCGTCGCCGCCGGAGCGGCAGGCCCTGGGGACGTGACGCCTTCGCGTGGAGGCCCCCGCAACGCCCTCAGGGCACGATGCGCCCGAGCACGGGCACGCGCCTGAGCCCCCACACCAGCAGGGCCGAGAGCGTGAACACCGCCGCGCCGGTGAGCACGGGGCCTATCCAGGGGCCGCCGGTGTTCCAGTCCAGGGTCAGGGCGCGGGGCCACAGGCCAGCGAGCGGTCCGGCCAGCTGCCCCGTCACCAGGGAGAGGGCCAGCACGTGGGCCAGGAAGATGCCGTAGGTGAGCGAGCTCACCTCCCGCACCACGTTGGCGGCCCGGCCCTCCAGCCTGGGGGACCAGTCCTTGAAGAAAAGGAAGATGGCCCCCGACATGAGCACCGCCAGGGGCTGCTGGTAGCTGAAGAAGGTGTTGGGGAGCATGGTGTTCACCCCTTTGGCCGCGAACTCTCCGAAGGCGCTCGGCAGGGCCCCGGCCGCGAAGGCCGCCGCCAGGGTCCAGCGTCCGCCGGGCACGCGGGGCGGGTGTTCGTTGAGCAGGTTGCCCAGAACGAAATAGCCGAAATAGTAGGGGATCACCGCTCCGGTGAGGAACCTGTTCAGCTCCATCTCCCAGATCAGGCGCGTGGCGAAGTTGAGCGCGGGCACGGCGAAGACGATGGCCGTGAAGGTCCAGGCCAGGGCCTCGCGGCCGCGTCCGAAGGCCTGGGCCATGAAGGGGGTCATCAGGTAGACGCCCAGGATCATGTAGAGAAACCACAGCGGCCCGCTCCACATGCCCGTGAAGAAACGCTTGAAGAACGAGATGACGTGGGGCGTGGTCCCGGTCTGGAGGCACACGAGCAGATAGTAGACCAGCGACCAGCCCAGCAGGGGCACGAGGATCTTCATGCAGCGCCTGCCGTAGAAGGCCTTGAGGTCGATGGGCTTGGGGTTGCCCAGCAGCAGCGCGCCGCTGATCATGAGCATCACGGGCACGCAGAACAGGCTGAGAGAGGAGTAGAGCACTCCGGCCCAGACGGCCGATGGGTCCGGCGAGGCGGTCAGGGGCGATGCGCAGTGCATCACCACCACTCCGGCGATGGCCAGGCAGCGCAGGAGGTCCAGGGCGGGTTGCCGCTTCGGGGCATGGGATGGGGCATTGGCGGACATGGCGGCCCCTTACTGCATGGGCCATCGAAAGGCAACAAACAGGCGGCGGCGCGTCCCGCTAGCGCCGGGCGACGAGCCGGTCCAGCAGGGGGGTCAGCAGGCGGCCCGCCAGGGAGTCGCGCCAGGTGGGGGCCAGGCCGCGCCGTCGGGCGTAGTCTTCCACGAAACGCCACTGCACGGGGCTGACGGGGCGCGCGGGCAGATTGCCCACCGCGCGGCGGATTTCCGACAGGCGCATGCCCCGGCCCAGGAGCAGGCAGTAGAGCACCGTGCCCGTGCGCCCCATGCCGAAGCGGCAGTGGATGTACACCCGCCCGCCGCCCCGCACCTGTGCGTTCAGCCAGTCCAGGGCCTGGTCCAGGGCCTGGGGGTCGGGCACGTCGTAGTCGTCGATGGGCAGGTAGTGCACCGTGAGCCCGTGCTCGCGCTCGATGTCGGGCAGGTCGCAGTATTCGGCGCAGAGGTTCAGCACGGCGTTCACGCCGTGCTCCTTGAGCAGCTCCAGGTGGAGTTCCTTGCAGGGCATGGCCCCCACGGCGAGGCACTGGTCCACGGGCTGCACCCGGAAGCCGTCGGCGCAGGAGCAGGCCGTGACGCCCTCCGGGGCGGGCGCGCCGGTCGCGGAGCCAAGGGGATCGCTGCCCTCGGGCGCACCGGATCGACCCCGCGCGGGACCGCCGCCCGCGCGGGACTCGGGCGCGTCCGGTCCGCTCGGGGCGGCCCCTTCGGGGACGCCGGACGACGGCCCGTCAGGCGTCGGACATCCCGGCGCTGGGGTTGACCTGCGGGTCAGGCGCTCCTCCCGGCCCGTCCGGGCCCATGGCCACCGTGCGTTTCCCGGCGGCGGTTTCGAGGGTCAGTGCCTTGAAGTCCGTGACCGAGTCGGCCTTGGTCCACAGGCCCACCATGCCCGTCACGGGTTCCTCGAAATGGTAGATGAGAAGCGGCCTTCCGTCCAGGAATCCCGTCACCTGCCCGGCGCGGACCTCCACGGCCAGCTCGCGCCATTCCCCGGCGCGCGCCGGGGCGCGCACGCTGGCCAACTCCGTGCGCCTGCCGTCCTGGAAGCGGAAGAACATCAGGTTGTCCTCCAGGGCGTTGATGCGCAGCACCAGGTAGGTCCCGGCCGAGCGCACTCCGAAGGCCAGGCCCCCGGCCTGGTCGATGGCCCCGGACACTGGGCGGGTGAGCACGCTCACGCGGCCGTCCGCCATGTCCGTGTCCTTGGCCGCGGCCAGGGGGAAGTGGAAGTAGGCCTCCACGCTGTCCAGGAAGCGCTGGTAGCGCATGCCCGCCAGCCTGCCCATGAAGGAGGCGAGCCCCCTGGAGAGCCCCGTGGCCCAGCGCGAGCCGTCCTGGCGGGCGATGGGCGCGCCGTCTTCGTCCCGGACGGACTCCCAGTCGCCCAGGGCCAGGTGGAAGGCGGGCAGGGGGTTCTCGCGGCGCTTGGCCAGGAGGTCGTAGTCTCCGGCCAGGAAGGCCTCGGCCATGGACTCGGCCTCTGCCGGGCTGGTGATGGCCATGTCCAGCAGGCGGCTCACGGCCAGGAGCCTGCCCAGATGGTCCAGGGCCTCGGCCGTTTCCCCGGGCAGCGCGCCTTGCAGGCGGGCGTCCAGCACGTCGCCGGAGATCTGCGCCGTGAAGCCCAGGCGCGCCAGCACCCGGCCCAGGAAGGCCACGCGCAGGCACTTGCCCGAGAACGTGCCCGCCCCGCCCGCGAAGCGGACCGCCACGTGGTTGCGCGCGGGCGTCTCGCCCTGGAAGGCGTCGATGTTGGCGAAGTGGTAGCCGAAACGCGCCGAGAGGTTCATGTAGTCCGCGCCCAGCAGGGCGTAGGAGTCGCCGCCCGGCGTGCCTCCGCCCACCTCGGCCGTGGCCGACGAGGCCATGAGTGTGAGGAAGCTCCTGGGATCGAAGGCCACCGTGCCCGACCAGGTGATGCCCGGGTGGGTGAAGCCCCGCCAGATGGCCCGCATGGGCGCGCTGCGGATGTCCTCGGGCCGGGCGTCCCCGCAGGTGGTGAGGCCGTCGCGCAGGCCCCCGCCCAGGTCCACGCAGTAGAGCGTCAGGGGAATCTGGGCCTTGAGGCGCACGGCGCGGCCCGCTTCGCCTGGGTCGCCGCCCAGGCCGAACATGGCGCGCAGGGCCGTCTCGTGTGCGAAGCGCACCACGTCGTGCAGGGTCTTGCAGCCCGTGGGCGCGAAGGTGTCCGCTTCCGGGTCCGTGAGGGTGAGCGGCGAGACGAGGTCCAGGCAGTCGCGCAGGCGGCGGTGCATGGGGCTTCCGGCCAGGCGGGAGCGCGGCCTGGCCGCCGCCGTCAGGAGGGCCTCGACGCGCCCGGCCAGCACCCGCGCGCCCGTGGCGTCCAGGGTGACCTCCATGCCCTCTTCGAGCTTCTCCAGACAGTCCCGGACCCCAAAGAGCGCGGGCACGCCCATCTCGCGGGCCACGCTGGCCAGGTGGCTGGCCGCGCCGCCCATGGCCGCGATCACGCCCCCCGCCCGGTCCAGGAGCGCCGCCAGTTCCGGCGCGGCGTTGGCGGCGACGAGGATCGCCCCGAGCGGGACCTCCGCCGGTACGGTCCCCTCCACGCGCAGCACCGGACCCGACGCCGCGCCGGGGCAGGCGCTCACGCCCCCGGAGAGAAGCGTCTCATGGCCTGGCGGCTCGCCGGGATCTGCCGGGGCCAAAGCCTCCAGGAGCTCGGGGACCTCCAGGGGGCGCGTCTGCACAACGAACACCTCGCCGGAACGGTCCACGCACCATTCAACGTCCTGGGGCGCGCCGAAGTGCTCCTCCAGGGACAGGCCCAGGCGGGCCAGCCGCCCGACGAGGCCCGGGGCCAGGAGCCCGTACCCGGAGGCCTCCAGGGACGGCAGGTCGATCAGAGTGGTCTCGGCGGCCGAGCGCCCGGACACCAGGGCGTCGCCCAGGCCATGCACGGCGTCCAGGCGCATGCGCGGGGCGTCGTGAGCGCCCGGGTCGAGGGTGTAGAGCACTCCGCTGAGGGCGGCCGGGACCATGGCCAGCACAAGCACGGCCATGGGGGCGTCGGCGTCGTCCAGGCCATGGCGCAGGCGGTAGAGCACGGCGCGCGGGATGTATTTGCCCGCGTAGACCTCCCGGAGCGCGGCGGCCGCGCCCTCGAAGGGCACGTCCAGCACCGACTCGTACTGACCGGCGAAGCTGGCGGCCCCGTCCTCGCCCACGGCCGAGGAGCGCACCGCCAGGAGCGGCCGGGCGCCGGAGCGCGCGGCCAGGGCCGCGAGGGACTCGTCCAGGGCGCGGGTCAGGTCGTCCGGCAGGGGGGCGGCCAGCACGGCGGCGCGGATGCGGTCGCAGCGGGCCTCCAGGTCCGGCAGGTCCAGGGGGGAGAGGTCTTCCAGTTCCCGCGCGGCCAGGGCGTCCAGGCCCGCGTGCTCCATGAAGCTCTGGAAGGCGGCGGCGGTCAGGGCGAAACCGTCCGGCGTGGGGACGCCCAGTTCCACGCGCGCCCGCGCCAGGTTGGAGGCCTTGCCGCCAGCCGCATGAGACGCCAGGGCCAGGGCGTCGCTCCCCAGGTCGTCCAGGGAGACGGCCAAGGGGCCTTCGGCCGTCCGTGCGGGGGGCTCCAGGGCCGCCAGGGCCAGGGCGAGCAGGCGTTCGTTCACCGCGTCCAGGCCCTCCGAGGCCTTTGGGGCCAGGCCGGAGAGGGCCTGGGCCATGGAGGCCGTGGCCCGGCCCAGCCCCGCAAGGGTGGAGCGCACCGCGCCCATGGTGAAGGGCTCGGAGCCGTACCAGGTCTGTTCCAGGGCGGCCAGGGCGTCCAGCACGGCGTCGTTGCACCCCAAAAGTTCGCGGAAGACCCTGTAGCGGCCCGCCAGTTCCGCCTCGGGATCGGCCAGGAGGCGGCAGGCATTTCCACGTCCGAGAAAGCTGAAGAGGCTCATGGAGATCCTCCGGGAAGCGCGCGGCGGCGGATGCGCCACGCGGCAAGGGTCGCGGCGGCCAGCACGGCCGCCCCGGCGGCGAACGCCCCGGCGCTGCCCGCCAGGGCGGCGGCCGCTCCGGCGGCCAGGGGGCCTGCCGAGTGTCCCACGTCCATCACCGAACCCAGCACGCCCATGGCCGCGCCCCGGTGCTCCCGGCGGGCCAGGTCCGCCACGTAGGCCGTGGAGGCCGAGGTGGCCACCGAGAGGGACAGGCCCAGGGCCACGGACAGGGCGGACAGGCCCCAGAGCCCCGGGGCGAGGGGCAAAGCCGCGCAGGACAGGGCCGTAAGGGCGGCCCCGGCGAGCATCTGGGCCGGGCGGCCCGCGCCGTCCCGGCTCAGGCGGTCGGAGAGGCGTCCGAAGAAGGGTTTGGTGAGGGCCACGGCCAGGATCTGGGCCGAGAACACCAGGCCCGTCATCCACGCCGGGAGTCCGCGCTCCAGGCAGAGCAGGGGCAGGAAGGCCTCGAACGCGCCGTAGGCGAAGAGGATGCCCGCTTCCAGCAGGCAGCCCGCGCGGATGCCCGGGCTGGCCAGCAGTTCGCGCAGGCCGTCCAGCGCCCGGGGGCGGCAGGCCGCCGCGCTGCGCTCCTCCAGGGGCGGCAGGCGAAACGTGAGGAGCATGGCCCCGATCCCGGCCAGGGCGCACAGGCCGTAGACCGCCGCGAACCCGCCCCCGAGGGCCAGCCCGCCCAGGGTGGGGGCCAGGAAACGCCCGGCCAGGGTGGCCGAGGAGAACGCGCCCAGCCTCTCGCCGCGCGTGACGGCGCAGGCGTCGGCCACGGCGGCCTGGGCCACGGGCATGAACACGCCCGTGGCCAGCCCGTGGTAGAAGCGCGCCAGGGCCAGCCCGGCCACGGAGTCCACCAGGAGGTAGGCCAGGGGCGCGGTGGCGAACACCACGGAGGAGCCAAGGAGCATGCGCCGCCTGCCGAAGGCGTCGGCGCACAGGCCGCCCGGGATGCCCGCGAGCACTCCGGCCAGGGGCGAGAGGGCGCTCACCAGGCCCACGCCCTCCGGCCCCGCGCCGAGGCTGGCCGCGAAGAGGGGCAGGGCCGGATTCTTGGCCATGGTGGTGGAGAGGATGGCCAGGAATCCGGCGGCGCACAGCAGCCGGAAGGGCGTCGCCGTCATCAGTCGGCCCTCATGAGCCCCTGGATCTCGCGGTGGTAGCCCTTGTAGCGGGCCATGGTCGCCTCGTTCTTGCCGTATTTGGGATAGGCTTCCAGGATGTCCTCGAAGCGCTCCTCGGCGTCAAGGGGGTCGCGCAGGGGAACGAGGTCTTCCGTGAGGATGTCCACCAGGCGGTCGGCGTAGATGATCACGCGCTCCTCCAGCCCGTGGAGCGTGTAGTCCTTCACGGGAAGGCCGAACTCGCGGGCCTCTTCCGGGGTGAGGCCGCCCCGGATGTGCTTCTCCATAACGGCCAGCACCTCGGGGGGCAGGCCCAGGCGCGCGCCAAGTTCCGCGCCCAGGCGGCCGTGTTCGATGGCGTGGGTGATCGTCTTGCCCAGGTCGTGGAAGAGCGCGCCGCGCGCGACCAGCACGCGGTCCAGGGCCGTGCCGCCGGAGGCGACCCGGGCGGCGATCTCCAGGGCCTTCTCGGCCACGGCCACGCTGTGGGCCAGGTCTTCTTCGTTCATGCCCTGGGCGCGCAGGAGCTCCACGTCGGCGGGGTCGATCTCAGGATGCATGGCTGTCCTCCTTGGGGACGGCTTTCAGGAACACGGGGATGGCCGCCAGCAGGGGCGCGGCCAGCAGGGGGAAGCTCGCGGTGAAACCCAGCGACCCCACCAGGAGCCCGGCCAGGATGGGTCCCGAGGCGTGGCCCACGTCGAAGATGGTGCCGAACGCGCCCATGGCCGAGCCGAAGTGGCGCGCGCGGCAGAGGTCCGCCACCAGGGCGGCCGACGAGGACGTGACCAGGGCCTCGCCCAGGCCGAACACCAGGCAGGCGGCGAGGAGACCCCAAAATCCCGACTGGAAGGGCACCGCCGCGAAGCTCACGGCGCACAGGACCAGCCCCGAGACGATGAGGGGCCTGCGACCGCGCGCGTCGGAGAAGCGGCCCATGAGGGGTTTGGAGAGCATGGTCACCACGATCTGCGAGCCCCAAAGCAGGCCGGCCTGGAACTCCGAGAGACCGGCCACCGTGATGGCGTAGACCGGCAGGAAGGCCTCCAGCGCGCCCATGGTCATGTTCTGTACGCCCTCCATGGCCGAGGCGGCCACGATGCGCCGGTCCGAGAGCACCTCGCGGATGCCCCCGCCGAAGCGCCGGAAGCGCTCGGCCAAGCCCAAGCCGGGCTCCACGTGGTCGCGCAGTCCCAGGGTGCGAAGACCCAGGAGCAGGGCCGCCAGGCCCGTGACGGCCGAGAGGGCGAACACCAGCCGGAACTGCCAGAGCACCGGCCCGCCCGCGTGCCCGGCGTCCAGGACAAGGCCGCCGATGGGCGCGCCCAGGAGCGTGCCGATGATGCCCACGGACGAGAACCACGAGAGCATCTCGCCCCGGCGCTGCCCGGCCACGTCGGCCACCACGGCCATGGCCACGGGGCCGTAGACCGCCGTGGCCAGCCCGTGCAGGAAGCGCACGATCAGCAGCGCGCGATAGGAGTCGATGAGGAAATAGGCCAGGGGCATGACGCCGAAGACCACCAGCCCGGCCAGCAGGGTGCGCCGCCGCCCGATAACGTCGGAGAGCGCCCCCGCTGGGAGCTTGAAGAAGATGCCCGTCACCGTGGAGATGCCCACGGCCAGGCCGATGGCTTCCGGCCCCGCGCCCAGGAACAGGGCGAAGAGCGGCAGCACGGGGTTGCGCGCCAGGGCGTAGGAGAAGCGGGCCAGGAAGCCCACGGCGCAGAGGTTCTTGAAGGCGTCCATGATGTGTGTCCTCCGGGCGGGAGGCGCGTGGCGCGCCTCCCCGCCGGGTCGGGCTAGTGCCGCGTCCTCGAAATCAGTCCAGACGGATGTTCAAGGCTGGCAGCCAAAGCCATTGTTGTTCAAGACCGCGCCGCTAATGTTTGGGGACCTGGCGGTCGAAGAACACGGACTTGCCGTAGAAGCCAACGGGGATGCCCATCACCACGCCCGCGTCGATGTAGCCCAGGGCGCGGGCCGCCGCGCCCACGCGCTGCTGCACGCGGTTGTCCAGGTTGAGCAGGCTGGCGGTCTTGGCCGCCGAGACCAGTGCAGCGCCGATGTCCATCATGCGCATGACGCAGTGGGGGCCGTCGTAGCCCATGGGCGTGTCGGTGAGCGCGCGTGAGGCCTCGAAGGCCTTGCAGGTGGGGTGGCCGCAGGCCCCGCAATCGTAGCCCGCGCCCAGGGACTTGCCCAGGCCCACCAGCACCAGGGCGTGGCACTGGGCGATGTTGGCGGCGTCGCGCAGCCAGTAGGCCTCGTTGCTGCTCTTGGGCGCGTGTTCGCGCATGGCCTGGGCGATGCGCTGGAGGTCCTCCTCGCGGCTGATGACGGCGATCTCCAGGAAATCCTTGCCCCCGGCCTTGGGGGCGGTGCGGGCCGAGGCGGCCATGAGCTGGGCCACCTGGATGGCGGTGTCTTTCATGTTCATTCTCCTTTGGGGGTTTCGGTGGCGGCGAGCAGGGCGTCGAAGAGGTCGGAGGCGCGGCGCATGCGCTCGAAATCGTCGCCGGGGAGGCGGCAGAGGCCGTCGAGCACGCGTTTGACGCCCAGGGCCTCGGGAGGGCCGGCCTCCAGGTCCAGGTCGATGGCCCGGATGATCTCGCGCAGGAGCGCGGGCACCCGCGCCTCCAGGGAGAAGGCGGCGCAGAGGGTCTCGAAGGTGGTCAGGGGTCCGGTGTGGGTGAACTCGGCCTGGTCCATGTCGAAGCGCGCGGTCCCGGGGCTGGGTGGACAGGGCTGGTCCTCGGGGGCGAAGCGCAGGCGCGCCCCGGGGTCCACGAAGCGGCGCACCAGCCAGAAGGAGGCCAGGCGGTCCACGTAGGGATTCTCCCGTGTGACCCACTCCAGGCCCCGGAAATCGGCGGGATCGCGCAGGGGGACGCCGTGGGCCGGGGCCGGAGCCCCGGGGGCGGCCAGGGCGGCCAGTTCGTTCAGGAGCGTCCGCACGCGCGGGCCGCGCGGGCCGGGGAAGTAGTCGACGGCCGCCAGGGCCTCGGCGCGCCGGGCGATCTTGCGCAGCGCCTGGGCCTGGGCCTGGGGCGTGAGAGCGTCGGGGGCCTCGCCGCCAGCCCCGCGCAGGCGGTCCATGAGGGGGAGCACCTCCTCCTCGATCGCCAGCCAGTCGGCGTCGCGGGCCTTGGTGAAAAGCTCTTCCAGGTCCGGGGACTCCAGGTTGGCGGGAGCGCCCGATTCCAGGAGCAGGGCCTCGCCCCCCAGGTCTTCGACCTCTTTGGCCAGCCAGACGAGTTGTTCGCGCAACCCGTCCCGCCGGGGCAGCACGTAGAGCGCCCCCCGCGCGATGACGGCCCCCAGGCCGCCCAGCCTGCGCCAGACGCGCATGCGGCCGGCCTGGTTCTTGGCGGGCAGCGTGAAGGAGAAGTACAGCCAACTTATGTTGTTCATGCGACATACAATGTCACATGTATAACGAAAGTCAAGGGGCGGGCAGTGCCTCAGGCGCTCTGAAGGGACACCGACGACGGCAATATATTGTTCGGGCTGGAGAAAAAAGCCGCCGCCCGGAGGGCGGCGGGTATGCGCTGCGGACACTGCGGAGGTGTTTTCGTCCGCCCCGGCGAGAGACGGTCAGGTGAGGACGGTGGTCCCGACCCCAGGGCAGGGAGCGGGCCGCCAGCGTTGGAACGATCCGTTAGAACTTGTAGCGCAGGCCCAGGGAGGCCTTCCAGACGTCGCCGCCCTTGGCCTGGTTCACGAGCCTGGGGCCCCAGACCGAGGAATCGAACGCGCCGTGCGCCCAGCCGGTCTCCAGGATGAGCGCCAGGTTCTTGTAGACGTTGTAGCGGCTGTCCAGGTTCACGGCCACCACGGACTCGGTTTCGGCCAGCTCGCGGCCCATCTGGAAGTAGTTGCCGTAGCCCCACAGAGCCACGCCCGCGCGCAGCGCCCGGCCGGAATTGAGGCCCTTGGCGAAGCTCACCGAAAGGCGGCTGGAGAGGTCCTGGATGAAGGAAACGTCGTCCAGGGTGGCCACCAGGCCCCAGGAGCCCAGGTAATCCACGCCCAGGAAGCCCCGGCTGAACTCCTGGGTGCAGTCGAAAAGCAGGGAGTTGCCCGGTCCCCAGGCGCTGGTGATCACGGGCATGCGCTCGGAGCCGTCGCGGGTGGAGCCGTTCTCGCCGGAACCGATCCAGAAGGCAAGGCGGGGGGTGAGGGCGTCGAAGCCCGCGTACTCCACGGCGGCGTCCACGAAGTAGCCCCGGCGTCGGTTCTTGCCCCGGTCGGCCGCGCCGCCTTCGCCCCAGACCGCGTCGGCGTAGAACTTGACCGGGTCCAGGGCCGTGAGGGCGAAGGCCGCGCCCGCCCAGAAGTAGGGGGTCTGGGCCTCGCGCTGCCCAGCGGGGGGCAGGGCCTGCCCGGCCGAGAAGAGGTTGCTGGCCAGGGTCTGGTTGGCCCCGGCCCCGCCGGTGCCCACGGCGGCGTAGCCCGCGTTCTTCCCGGCCAGGGCCAGCATGCCCCAGGGCGTGGCCGTGAAGCCCGGCAGGGTGGCGGGCAGGGCGAGCATCCAGGCGTCGAGCTCGTCGGGGACCTGGGTGGTGGTGGGGTCCATGTCGCGGTTGGAGTCGAGGAAGCGCAGATAGGCGGCGGTCACGCCCAGGCGTCCGTCCAGCAGGGGCACGGTCACGGCGGCCATGGGGGCGCGGATGCCGCCCAGCACGGGGTTGGCCGAAAAGAGGTCGCCCGAGACGGGCAGGTTCACGTCCTGCTGGCCGATGGAGAACTCCACGTCGGAGCCCGGCCAGTAGAACTGGAGGTAGGCCTGGTAGACGTCGATGGACACGGCGGGATTGTCCACGGTGTAGGTGCCGTTGCCCCAGGCGGTGTTGTTCACGCGGATGCCCAGGCGGAACTTGAGGGCCTCGTTGGCGATGAAGTCCGTGCGCAGCCGGAAGCGCTGCCACACGGTGAAGGGGTCGGTGGTGCGGGTTGCGGCCCCGTTCCAGCCGGTGAAATAGGTCTTGGACCAGTAGGTCCCGTGGATGCGCGCGTCGCCGGTCATGACCACCTCGGCGGCTGCACGGGCGTTCACGGCGAACAAGGCGACGAGGAGGGCGAGCGCGAGGCGCGCGGCGAGGCGATGCATGATCCGGGGACCCCCTTTGGCGTGTTGGAGGCCCCCGGTGTACGTTCGTTAGCCTTGCGAATCAATGCCCTGCCTCCGCCCCAGGATGTCCAGGGACGGGGGGGACTCGATGAAGCCGTGTTCGGCCAGGCACTGGAAGAAGCGTGAGAGGCCCTGCTGTTCCAGCTCGCCCAGGTCGTAGACCAGGCGGCCGAAGTAGCGGCGGATCTCGGCGCGGGTGAGTTTCGGGTAGATGAGGCTGGCCAGGGAGGCCATCTCCTCGATGGCCGCCACGCCCGCGCGCTTGGACTCCACCAGGAGCCGCGCGGCGGCGGCCAGTTCCTCCGGGCGCTCGGCCACGGCCTCGCGGCGGGCCACCCAGACGCCGAAGACGAAGGGCAGGCCCGTCCAGTCGCGCCAGACTTCGCCCAGGTCCAGCTGGTAGGGGAAGCGCGGGTCGCCGCGCAGGGCCAGGGCCTCGTCCCCGATGGCCAGGGCGGCGGGATCGTCCGCGCCCAGGGCCATGGCCTGGCGCACGGGCCCCCGGCAGTCGCGGTAGGCCGGGCGCACGCCGTACACGCGCTCCAGCACGATGCGCAAAAGCGCCGCCGACGTGTGGGACTCGGCCGTGACCAGCACCGACTCCCCGGCCAGGCGCGCCAGGGGCACGCGGCTCACCAGGAGCACGCTCTTCACCGGGCCGAAGCTGCCGATGGCCAGGTCCGGCAGGAGGACGTAGCGTTCGGGGTTGCGCGCGTACTCGATGGAGGAGCAGGCCGAGAGGTCCAGCTCCCCGGCGCGGATGAGGCCGTTGAGCTTCGCGGGCGGGCCGCTGACCACCTCGAAGCCGTGGGACACCCATCCTGCCTCCAGCGGGTGGTAGATGGGCAGCACGTTCAGGTAGCTGATGCGCCCCAGGCGCACGGGTCGGCTGCCGGGCGCGCTGCCCGGGGCGCTCGCGGCGGCGCTCACAAGGGCTCCAGGAGGGTGTAGTCCATGGCGCGCCGCCTGGGGGCGAAGCCCGCGCCCTCCACGGCCCGGCGCAGGCCCGGCTCGTCCATGCGGAAGCGCACCCCGGCGGCGGCCACCACGTTCTCCTCGATCATGGTGGAGCCGAAGTCGTTGGCCCCGTAATACAGGGAAGCCTGGGCGATCTCGCGGCCCATGGTCACCCAGGAGGCCTGGACGTTGGCGAAGTTGTCCAGGGTCAGGCGCGAGACGGCCAGCACGCGCAGGTATTCCTGGGGCGAGCACTTGCGACCGCCCAGGGCCGTGTTGTCGGGCTGGAAGCCCCAGGGGATGAAGGCCGTGAAGCCCCGGGTCTCGTCCTGGAGGTCGCGCAGGGCCGTGAGGTGCCCGATGCGCTCCTCCCAGGTCTCCACGTGGCCGAACATCATGGTGGCCGTGGTGCGCAGCCCCTGGAGGTGGGCCTGGCGCATCACGTCCAGCCACTCGGCGCTGGAGCACTTGGCCGGGGCCACCAGCGCGCGCACGCGGTCCGAGAGGATTTCGGCCCCGCCGCCGGGGATGGAGGCCAGCCCCGCCGCGCGCAGCCGCCGCACGGTCTCGGCCGGGGCAACGCCCGCGAGCTTCGAGAAGTAGACGATCTCCGGGGGGGAGAAACCGTGCACGTGGATCAGGGGATGGCGCTCGCGCACGTAGGCGAGCAGGCCCTCGTAGTATTCCAGGCCCATCTCCGGGTTGTGCCCGCCCTGCAGGAGGATCTGGCGTCCGCCCAGGGCCAGGGTTTCCTCGATCTTGGCCGAGAGTTCGTCGCGGGTGAGGGCGTAGCCCCCGGCCTGGTTCGGGGCCTTGAAGAAGGCGCAAAAGCGGCAGCCGCACTCGCAGATGTTGGTGGAATTGACGTTGCGGTCCACCACGTAGGTCACGAAGCGCCCCGGGTGCAGGCGCTGGCGCATGCGCCAGGCCAGGGAGCCCAGGTCGGAGAGGTCGGCGTGCAGGGCCAGGGCCAGGGCCTGGGAGGCGTTCAGGCGCTCGCCCGAGGCGGCGGCGCGCAGGGCCTGGGGGGTGAGGGAGCGGATGGCCTGCGCATCAGGCATGGGGAGCCTCCTTCCCGGCGCTCGCGGGCGCGTTGCCATCGTGCGCGGCGCGGAAGAGGCCGTCGCGGCGCACGGGGGTGAAGCCGGAGGCCCGGATGGCCTCCTCCAGTTGGGCGGTGGTCAGGGCCTGGGAGGATTCGCTGCCCGCCTCGTGGCCGATCTTTTCCTCCACCACGGTGCCGTCGAGGTCGTCCGCGCCCCAGGAGAGGCACAGCTGGGCCAGCTTGAGCCCGAGCATCACCCAGTAGGCCTTGATGTGCGGGAAGTTGTCGAGCATCAGCCGCGAGACGGCCACGGTGCGCAGCACGTCCATGGCCTGGGGGCCCTGGGCCTCCGCGCCCAGCGGGTTGTTGCCGGGCAGGTAGGGCAGGGGGATGAAGCAGACGAAGCCGCCGGTGGCGTCCTGCTGGCGGCGCAGGGCGTCCAGGTGTTCCAGGCGTTCGCGGGGCGTCTCCACGTGGCCGAAGAGCATGGTGGCGTTGGAGCGAAGCCCGGCCTCGTGGGCCTGGGCCATCACCTGGAGCCATCCCTCGCCCGAGAGCTTCTCGGGGCAGAGCGTGCGCCGGGCCGCGTCCGCGAAGATCTCGGCCCCGCCGCCCGGGAGCATGTCCACGCCCGCCTCGCGCAGGGCCGCGAGCACCACCGGCACGTCCAGGCCCGAGAGCCTGGCCAGGTGCTCCACCTCCACGGCGGTGAGGGCCTTGATGGAGGCCCGGGGGTAGGCGGCGCGCACCCTGCGGGCCAGGTCGAGATAGTAGTCGAGCCCCAGGCTCGGGTGGCAGCCGCCCACGATGTGCACCTCGTCCAGGGGGCCCGCGTCGGCCAGCTTGGCCATGGCCTCGTCCGGGGTGAGCACGTAGGCCCCCTTCTGGCCCTCGTCGCGGCGGTAGGCGCAGAAGCGGCAGCGGTTCACGCAGATGTTGGTGGGGTTCACGTGGCGGTTCACCACGTAGTGCGCCCTGTCCCCGTGACGGCGCTCGCGCGCGGCCCAGGCCAGGGCCTGGAGCGCGTGGGGGTCCGGGCACTCCAGGAGGGCCAGGCCCTCGTCCAGGGAGAGGCGTTCGCCCGCCAGGACCTTGTCTCGCGCGCTTGCGAGGCCCAGATCAGCGAAGGGGATCGATTCCAAGGGGTGTTCCTTCTGGGGGGGAGGGGTTGGGGGCGTTGGCCCGGAGCATGCCCGCCAGCAGGGCTGCCAGCTTGCGGGCCGTGCGGCGTGCGGCTTCGGGGTCTTCCAGGGAGAGCGCGAGCCCCGCGGCCATCCAGGGCTCGGCCTGGGCCAGCACGAAGCGGTCCAGCACGGCGTCGAGCACGAAGACGGCCAGGTCGGGGTCCAGGTCCGGCGGCAGCTCGCCCCGGTCGCGGGCCTGGAGCACCACGGGGGTCAGGAAGCGGGTAGAGAGGGCGCGCACCTTGCTGAGGAAGCGCTCCCGGAGTGGGAAATCTTCGTGGTTGAGCATCTTGAGGTAGATGCGGTAGATGTCCGGATGTTGGCGGACAAGGCGCGTGCCTTCGTCCAGGATGCGCTCCAGGCGCGGGGCCAGGGGCAGTCCGGCGGTTTCGTCGCGGGCCTGGCGCAGGCCCTCGGAGAAGCGGTCCACGGCCTGGTCGAAGACCTTGGCGAAGAGCCCTTCCTTGCTGCCGAAATACTTGAAGAGCGACCCCTTGGCGATGCCCAGGCGCGCTGCCAGACGGTTCATGCTGGCCCCCAGGAAGCCGCGTTCGGCGAACTCGGCCCTGGCTTCGGTGAGGACCCGGAGCTGTTTGTCCGTGGGGATGTTCTGAAACGTGGAGGTGGTTTCCATGGTGCGATCCGAACCCGGTGACCGGGTGGTCACCGATACGCCCGGCGGGGCTGTCCGTCAAGGCGGGCTGAGCCTCGGCATTTCGCCCTGCCCCAACGACACGTTCATTTTCCACGCCCTGGCCCATGGAGTCACGGAAGGCCCCACGTTCGAGCCCCCGCTCCTGGCCGACGTGGAGGAGTTGAACGCCCGCGCCTCCCGGGGCGAGCTGGACGTGGTGAAGATTTCGCTGGCCGCCGTGGCCGAGGCCGCTGCGCACTACCGCCTGCTCTCCTGCGGCGGGGCGCTGGGGCGCGGCGTGGGGCCGCTTTTGCTCACGCACCGGGCGCGCAACCCCAGGCGGCGCTTCAAGACCCTGGCCGTGCCCGGGCGGCGTACCACGGCGGCCCTGCTGGCGCGGCTGATGGGCGTGGAGGGAAGCGTGGTGGAGCTGCGCTACGACGAGATCATGCCCGCCCTGGCCGCCTGCGAGGTGGACGCGGGCGTGGTGATCCACGAGGGGCGCTTCACCTATCCCGGCTTCGGCCTGCGCCTCGTGGAGGACCTGGGCGCCTGGTGGGAGGGCCGCTTCAGCCTGCCCCTGCCCCTGGGAGTGATCGCCGTGCGGCGCGACCTGGGGCCGGAGGTGGCCCAGGCCGTCGCCGGGGCCATCCGCGCGAGCCTGCGCCACGCGCGCGCGCACCCCGACGACAGCAGGGAATGGATCGCGGCCAACGCCCAGGAGCTTTCGCCCGAAGTGACGGCCCGGCACATCGAGACGTTCGTCACCGACTTCAGCATGGATGTGGGCGAGGAGGGCCGCCGGGCCATCGAACTGCTGGCCGGGCGGGCCTTCGAGGCCGCCGGGACCGCCCCGGAGGGCGGGCTGTTCTGGTAGCGGGTCAGGCCGTCTCTTCCACGATGCGCCCGGAGGGGGCCTCCGGTGCCGCCTGGGCGAGGCCCGCCAGCATGTTGGAGGGCAGGTCGGCGGGGGGAGGCGGGTTGATCGTCTCGGCCGGGCGCGGCTGCGTGAGCGATGCCAGGATGCTGGAGGGCAGGTCCGCCTCGGGCGGCTTGGCGGCCTCCACGGGCGGCGCGGCCTGGGCGAGGCTGGCCAGAATGCTGGAAGGCAGGTCCGCGTCGGGCGGCTTGGCGACCTCCACGGGCGGCGCGGGCTGGGTGAGGCCGGCCAGGATGCTGGAGGGCAAATCGGCCTCGGGAGGCTTGGCGACCTCCGCGGGGGGCGCGGCCTGGGTCAGGCTGGCCAGAATGCTGGACGGCAGGTCCGCCTCAGGCGGCCCGGCCCCGCCCGGGGAGCCTCCCCCCTGGGACTGGGACATGAAGCCCAGGATGGCGCTGGGGTTGTCCGGGCTGTCGGGCACGTCCCAGGGCGCCTCGCCGGGCGCCCAGGGCGGCTTGGCCTCGGACAGCCCGGCCAGGATTTTGGAGGGGTTGTCCGTCTCGGGCAGGCTGTCGGCCAGGGAGCTGCGGAACCGGGCGTCCATGACGCTGGGGCGGTCCGGGTGGCCGGCCGGTTTTTCGTCGATGTTGGCGGGTGTGGTGGCCCCTTCGGCCGCGCGCTGCGCCCGGAACATTTCGTCGGGCGGCTGCGCGCCCGCGAAGCGCAGGAAATGGCGATCCCAGACGTGCACGGCGAATCTCCCGCCCGAAGGGTGTGGAAACCGAAACCCGACTCCCTTATAATACTTGAACTGAAGCAAGAAAAGGGCCTTGCCGCGCCCTGAAGGAGCAAGACCATGGCCGACAAGCAGACCGGAACGCCATCCCCCCCCGCTGGCCCCGCGCCCGGCGAGCCCGCGCCCGCCTTCACCCTCACGGCCGCCCTGCCCGGCGGCGGAGAGGAGACCGTGAGCCTGGAGTCCCTGGCGGGCCGTTGGACCGTGCTCTACGCCTACCCCAAGGACCAGACCAGCGGATGCACCACCGAGGCCCAGGAGTTCACGGCCCTGGCGGACCGCTTCGAGGCCCTGGGGGCCAGGGTGCTTGGGGTCTCGCGCGATTCGCTCAAGGCGCACCACGCCTTCATCGCAAAGAAGGATCTGGGCGTGGCCCTTCTCTCCGATCCCTCCACGGAGACCCTCAGGGCCCTAGGCTCCTGGGGCCTGAAGACCCAGTGCGGCAAGACCTGCGAAGGGACCATCCGCTCCACGCTGCTGGTGGGGCCGGACCTCAAGGTGGCCGCGCGCTGGGCCAAGGCCGCCAGCAAGGGGCACGCCGCCCAGGTGCTGGAGAAGCTGGAGGAACTCGTCCGGGGCTGAACGCCGCGTGGAGACGCCGAAGCGACGGGCCGGGGCACGCGCGCCCGGCAGGGCGCGCCGCCGCGAGGGCGGGGGCTGGAGACGCGGCGCTAGTCGGCCGAGGGGGCCTTGGGCGGGGCCACCGGGAGGGTTTCGTCCTTGGCCTTGGCGTTCCAGCGGTCCTTCACGGCCAGGTATTCCTCCTGGGTGAGGGTGCGCTCCAGCAGGTTGAAGAAGCGCGAACGCAGGACCACCAGGTCATGGTAGCTCTGGGCCTTGTCGATGAGGGCCAGGTAGTGCGCGGCGTCGTGGGATTCCATTGCGGACATTCTGTAACGCACCCCAGGCCCCGTGGCAACAGGGTATGGAGTAAGGTCTTGAAACGGCGGGGCTCTTTGGGTAGGTTGGCAGGCGTCGACGTTGGCGGCGGGCTCCAGGTGTTATCCGCCGATTCCTCTAGGCAGAGAATTCATGAATCCTATCCGAACGATGCTCTTCGCGGCGGCGCTGTCCTGCCTTCTCGCGGCCGCGCGGCCGGCCCTGGCCCAGCAACTCTACGTGGCCGACGTGCAGGAAATCACGGTGCGCACCGGCCCCACGCTCGAGAACAAGATCGTGCAGATGCTCAAGAGCGGGTCGCGAGTGGAGAAGCTCAAGGAAGAGGGCGAGTGGTACTACGTGCGCACGGACACCGGCAAGGAAGGCTGGGTGCTCAAGCGCTACCTTTCCAACGACACGCCCATTCGCGTCCAGTTCGACGAGTTCAAATCGCGCAACGCGGACATGATCGAGAAGGCCGGCAAGGTGGAGGCCATCATCGGCAAGTACGAGGAGGACAACAAGAACCTCCGCCAGAACCTCACGGCCCTCCAGGCGGAGCACGCGCGGGTCAAGGCCGAGTTCGAGGCGCTCTCCAAGGCCAACGCCAACGTGGCCGAGATGACCAAGAGCCACGCCGAACTCAAGGCCGCCTACGACACGACCCGGCAGGAGATGGAGCGCCTGCGCCGTGAGAACGAGTCCCTGCGCGACCTTTCCGACGTGAAGTGGTTCCTGGCCGGGGCGGGCGTGCTGCTCGCCGGGTGGCTGTTCGGCTACCTGCTAGGGCGCTCGGCCCGCAAGAAGGCCAACCGCATGTACTTGTGATCGCGCGCGGGCTTCTGCCAGCGCCCGAACCCCACCAGACCTTTCACGCCCGGCCCAGCGCCGGGCGCTTTCGTTTCGGGACGTCGCGCCGCCCTCGCGCGCGGAGTCTCCCCCCCTCGGACCACGCGAAAACCACTTGAAAAATAGGGTTCAGGAAGATGGCGTTTGACTCGGGACGATGCGCGAAGTATTTTGGAAAATTGAGGGATAATCTGCAGCCTGACGCCGTCTGTCTTCAGGTCCGGCAGGAGAGAGCAACAAAGGACGGAGGGCGTGACATGGCGGCTTGCGGTCGTTGCGAGGTCCTTCCCGGCGCAATGCCTTCGGAGGGAACCCTTTATCTCGTGCCCCCCATCGACCCGGTGGCGAGGGGCCTGCGGCAGTTCCTTGAATCCACGGGCGCCCGTTTCAGCGAGCCCTATCCGGGCATCTACGCCATCGTGCTCGAAGACGGAGCGCTCGCCGCGTTGTGCGGCGGTTTTCTGTGCGGCCTGGGCGAGGCGGAGCAGCGCGACACCCGGTCGCTGATCGTGGAGCCGGGCGCTACCCCAAGCATCCAGGAACTGGTGCAGATGCAGTCGCTGGCGGCGCTGCTGGCCAGGTTCCAGGGGCAGTGGCTGGTGGAAGTGCTCAAGGCGGGCAGGATCACGAGCCACTTCCAGCCCATCGTTTCCTGCGAGGACCCCGGCGAGGTGCACGGCCACGAATGCCTGCTGCGCGGGTTCGAGGCCGATGGCACGCTCGTCGCTCCGGGCCGGATGTTCGACGTGGCCCGCCGGGGGGACCTGCTCTTCTACCTGGACCGCGCCGCGCGCATCAGCGCCATCGAGTCCGCCAGCCGGGCCGGGCTGGAGGGGAAGCTCTTCATCAACTTCAACCCCACCTCCATCTACACCCCGGAATACTGTCTGCAAACCACTCTTCAGGCCATCAGCGCAGCGGGCATTAGCCACGAGTCCATCGTGTTCGAGGTGGTGGAGAGCGACGAGGTGAAGGACACGGGGCACCTTGTGAAGGTGGTGGAGTTCTACCGCGCCAAGGGCTTCCGCGTGGCCCTTGACGACCTCGGGGCGGGATACTCCTCGCTGAGCCTGCTCCACCGCCTGCGGCCGGACTACATCAAGATCGACATGGAAATCGCGCGCGGCGTGCACGAAGACCCCTACAAGGCCCGGGTGGCCTCCACCATCCTGGACATGGCCCGGGACCTGGGCATGCTCACCATCGCCGAGGGCGTGGAGACCGAGGGCGAACACCAGTGGTTCCGCCGCAACGGAGCCGACCTCGCGCAGGGCTATCTCTTCGGTAAACCTTCACCCGGCGGCATCCGGGACGCGTCGCGCGCCCGAGGAGCATGAAATGCACCCGAACCACCTGACCATGCGGGACGCCGTCTGGCCCCTCCACGTCCGGCTGGAGACGCTCCCTCCCTTGGCCGCAGTGGCCGAGGGCCGGGCGACCCGGGAGGAGTACGCTTTCGCGCTGTCCGTTCTCCACGGCTTCCTGGTCCCGCTGGAGCGTGGCCTGGACGCCTTCGCGCGCCAGGGCCAGGCAGGTGAGGGACTGTCGGCGCATCTGCGGGGCAGACAATGGTCCCGGCTGGCCCTGCTGGAGGAGGACCTGAGCCGCCTGGGCTTCGACAAGGACGCGCGGGAGGCGCTGCCGCTCTGCCGGAGCCTTCCGGCGCCGACCTCTCCCGCCGTGGCCCTGGCCCAGCTCTACGTGCTGGAGGGGTCGCGCCTGGGCGGGAAGGTCATCGCGTCCCGTGTTAGCCAGAGCCTGGGCCTGGACGCCTCCAACGGCTGCGCCTATTTTTCGAGCGGAGGCATGGAAGTCGCGGCGTACTGGACCGGCTTCAGGAAACTGCTGGAAGACCACCTGGACCGCGAGGCGGCGGCCGAGGCGGCGGACGCGGCGAAAGGGTGCTTCCTGGCCTTGGAAGGCTGGCTGCGGGAGCGTGCCGGGTGACGGTCTCCGCCGCCGACGGGATGGATAGCCTCCGGCTGCGCAGTTGCGACAGAGAGCCGGTGCACGTGCCGGAGCAGGTGCAGGGACACGGGGTCCTGCTGGTGGCAGACGGGGCCACGCTGCGCGTGGCGCGGGCGGCGGGGGACGCGCGGGGGCTCCTGGGCGCGCTGCCCGGCGAGGTGCTGGGAGAACCCCTCTCCGCCCTCTTCGCCAGGGCCGACGCCATGCGCCTGGAACAGTTGATCGGATCCGCCTGCGACAGGCCGCGCGACGTGGTCCAGTTGCACGCGGCGCGAGGCGGGGTCGGCGTGCTCGCCGCCACGGCGTACAAGGTGGGCGGGCTGCTGGTGCTAGAACTCGAGCCTGCCGCACTCGGCGTGGCCCACAGTCTCTCCTGGCTGCAGGTCTGCTGCTGCGACCTGCAGGAGGGCATGGCCTCCTTGACGGACTTCGACAGCCTCTACGACCGGATCATCCGCACCGTCCGCGATCTCGCGGGGATCGACCGGGTGATGCTCTATCAGTTCCACAAGGACTTCAGCGGCGAGGTGGTGGCCGAGGTCAAGGCCCCGGAGCTGCTGCCCTTTCTTGGGCACCGCTATCCGGCCTCCGACATCCCCGAGCCCGCCCGAAAGCTCTATCTGAAGAACTGGCTGCGGCTCATCCCGGACGTGAACATCGAGTCCCAGCCCCTCCTCCCGCCCACGCCGCCGGGGCGCCCGCCCCTGGACATGACCCACGCGCGCCTGCGGGCCGTGTCGCCCATCCACATTGAATATCTCCGGAACATGGGAGTAAGCGCTTCGCTGTCGCTGTCGGTGATCGTCCGGGGCGAGCTGTGGGGGCTCATCGCCTGCCACCACTACAACGGCCCCAAGCACCTGTGCTTCGAGGTGCAGCGGGCAATGACTCTCATGGCCCAGTGCTTCAGCATGACCCTTGCGGCGCTGCTGGCTCGCCGGGTCTACGAGAACCGCCTGAAAACCGAGGTGTTGCTCTCGGGCCTGCACGCGCGGATCAGGGGGGCGGCGGCGCTGGAGAAGCTCGTGCCGCGCATCGCCGGGCGGCTTGTTGATCTGGTGGCGGCGGAAGGGATGGCCATGGTGGGTAGGCGCGGCGTCTATCTGCACGGCCTCACCCCCGACGCGGACATGGTGAGAAAGCTCGCCAAATGGGCCTTTGCCCGTTGCCAGGGCGAGCTGTTCACGCACGACCGCATGGGGAGCGAGTTTCCGGAACACGAAGGCCTGAACCGAAGCGCGGCCGGTGTCCTGGCCTTGCGCATCGGGGGGGCGGACCGTGTCGCGTTCCTGTGGTTCCGCCCGGAGATGACCGTGGAAGAACTCTGGGGGGGCGATCCGTCGAGGCCGTACACGCTCAACCCCGAGACCGGCAGGATCCATCCCAGGACCTCCTTCGAAACCTACCGGCGGACCGTGAGCGGCGTGAGCAAACCCTGGGCAGAACACGAAATCCATGCCGCCAGGAGCCTCGTCCCGATCCTCAACGCCCACATCCTGCGCATCACCGAGTCCCTGGTGCGCAGGAACCGCAGGGCCCTCAAGGAGAAGAACGCGCTCCTGGAGTCCATCTCCAGAACCGACGCCCTCACGGGAGTGCTGAACAGGCGGGCGCTCTTCGACTCCCTCGAGGCGGAGCTGCGCCGGAGCAGGCGCTACGACGGAAAGGTGGCCCTGGCCATGCTGGACGTGGACCACTTCAAATCCGTCAACGACCGCCACGGCCACCAGACCGGCGATATGGTGCTCAGGGCGGTGGCCTCCAGGCTCCTGCAGGAGGCAAGGACGACAGACGTGATCGGGCGCTACGGAGGAGAGGAGTTCCTGATGGTCATGCCGGAGACTTCCCTGGAGAGCGCCGTGGTGGTGGCCGAGCGCGTCCGCGCGGCCATCGGCAACATGCTCCTCGACGCCTTGGGGGGGGCCGTCACCGTGAGCATCGGCGTGGCGCGCCACGAGGGTGAAGCGATTCTGGACCTGGTGGCGAAAGTGGACGCCAAGCTCTACGAGGCCAAGGCCGCGGGCCGTAACCGCGTGGCCTTCTAGTGTTGCGTCCTCAAAGCCCGCCCATGCGGATTGTCAAGACAGGCAGCAAAAACCATTGATTTTCATTTTGAAAAACATCTGCATGTTTTTCAAGATCGCGACTTGCGTCCCGGCATCGCTTCCGCGAGGCGCGCTCAGGTTTCTTCCGAATCGCGCTCCAGCAGTTCCAATATTCCGGGCAGCAGCGCGCCGCGCTCCCCGGGCGTGGCCATCTCCACCTGCTCGATCACCCGGCCCCGGCTGTAGACCACCAGGGTCTGGGCGAAGGCCGCCACGTCGTCCGGATCGTGGGTGATGAGCACGGCGGGCGTGCCGAAGCGCTCCAGGGTGGCCGTGAGCTCCCGGCGCATGCGCACGCGCAGCAGCGGGTCCAGGGCCGAGAAGGGCTCGTCCAGGAGCAGGGCCAGGGGCCGGGACACCAGCGCCCTGGCCAGGGCCACCCTCTGGCGCTGCCCGCCCGAGAGGCGCGAGGGCATCTCCCGCGCCAGGTGCGCGATGCCCATGGCCTCGAGCATGGCCGCCACTTCGTCCCGTTGAGCGGGCGAAAGCCTGCCGGGCCAGCCCGGGGCCAGCCCGAAGCCCACGTTGGCCTGCACCGTCAGGTGCGGGAAAAGGGCGTAGTCCTGAAACAGATAGCCCAGGCCGCGCCGCTGGGGGGGGAGGTCCACGCCCTCGCGGCTGTCGAAGAGGACGCGCCCGTCCAGTTCGATGCGCCCTCCGGCCGGACGCAGGAGCCCGGCCATGGCCTTGAGCGTGAGCGTCTTGCCCGAACCCGAGGGGCCGAAGAGCACCACGGGGCCCTGGGCCGCCTCGAAGGCGCTGCGCAGGTGGAAGGTGCGCCCGCCGCTGCCCAGCCGGGCCTCGATGTCCACGCGCACCCTCACGACTTGGGCCTCACAAGGCGTCCGGACCCCACCAGCACGGCCATGCTGGCCAGGGTGACCACCAGGGTGAGGAAGGCGGCCTGGCCGTCCTGCCCGGCCATCACGGCGCTGTAAACGGCCAGGGAGAGGGTCTGGGTCTTGCCGGGGATGTTGCCCGCGATCATGAGCGTGGCCCCGAACTCGCCCATGGCCCGGGCGAAGGCCAGCATGGCCCCGGCCAGGATGCCGCGCCAGGCCAGGGGCAGGCTCACCCGCGCGAAGAGCGCGAGGCCGGACGAGCCCAGGGTGCGAGCGGCGTCCACGAGGTTGGCGTCCACGGCGTCGAAGGCCGCGCGCGCGGTGGTGAACACCAGGGGGAAGGCCACCACGGCCGAGGCCACCACGGCCCCCTGCCAGCTGAACATCAGCGTGACCCCGAACGTCTCCAGCAGCCAGCGCCCCAGCACGCCGTTGCGCCCGAAGAGCACCAGCAGATAATAGCCCAGCACCGTGGGCGGCAGGACCATGGGCATGGTGGCCAGGGCGTCCAGCACGCTCCGGCCCGGGAAGTCCCTGCGGGAGAGGGCCCACGCCCCCGGAACTCCGGCGCACAGCGCCCCCAGGGTGGCCAGGAGGGCCACCTTGAGGGTGAGCAGCAGGGGCGCGGTTACCGAATCCATGAGCCTCCGTCGCGGGCGCGCGCTCTTTCGCGGCACGCGGGCACGGGGTCCAGCGAGAGTTCCGACCACCACATGCAGCGGTCGCGTCCGGGGATCAGTTCGAGGAGCCAGTTGAGCGCGACGATGGCCGCGAGGGTTCCCACGAGAAGCCAGTCGATCATGGCCTTGTCCTCCTTTTCGGACACGGCCCGAAGGCCGTCGAGGAGACAAAGGCAACTTGCGTGCCAGGCCGTGATGAGAGCATCACCGTGTGATTCAAGGGGGTTGGCGAAACCATACGCGGGCCACGAGAGTACAAATGTGTAGCCTTTTGATGGGTGGCTACAAAATTGTCTGGTGCGGGGCGTCCTTGAGGAACTTCACGACCACGAGGGTCAGGTCGTCATGGCGCGGCGTCTTGCCGCGGAAGGCCTCCACGGCGTCGAGCACGGCCTGGAGCACGTCGCGGGCGTGGAGGCTTGAGTGGGCGGCCATCACGGCGCGCAGGCGCTCCTTGCCGAACATTTCTCCCTGGGCGTTGCGGCACTCCCAGACGCCGTCGGTGGCCATCACGAGGAGTTCCCCGGCCTGCCAGCCCGCACGTCGGCCCTCCTCATAGCCCCAGCAGGGCTCGACGCCCAGAGGAATGCCCTTTCCGTCCAGCTCGGAAAAGCTCGCGGAGGCGGGGCTGTAGACGATGGCCGGGTCGTGCCCGGCCTTGACGTAGCGGATGAGCCCGCGCTGGGTGTCCAGGGCCAGCCAGTAGAGGGTCATGAAGCGGCCGGTGGAGCCGGTGTCGGCGCACATGAGCCGGTTCACGCGGGAGAGTTTCTCGTCCATGGCGCCGGACTGTGCCGCGCCGGAGCGGATGAGGGCGCGGGCGCTGGCCATGAGCAGGGCCGCGCCGATGCCGTGGCCGGTTACGTCGCCCACGGCCACGGAGAAGCCCTTGGCGTCCGGGTCGGGGTGGGGGAGGTAGTCGAAGTAGTCGCCCCCGGTGGAGTCGCAGGGGATGGTGGCCCCGGCCACCTCCACGCCGGGCGCGCGCGGCGGGGCGTGGGGCAGGAAATCCTGCTGGATGCTGGCGGCGATTTCCAGCTCGAACTCCATGCGCTGCTTGGCGAGCATGGCCTGGTGCAGCCGGGCGTTCTCGATGGCGATGGCGGCCTGGGCGGCGATGATGGTGAAGAGGTCGAGGTCCTCCTCTGTGAAGGGGCCGCCGGTGGTCTTGTTCATGAGGGCGGCCACGCCGATGGTGCGGTTGCGTGCGGTAAGGGGCACGCAGAGGATGGTGTTGGTGCGGTAGCCGGTGCGGCGGTCCACTTCGCGGTTGAAGCGGGGATCGGCGTAGGCGTCTGGCACGAGCACCGGGGTGCGGTTCACCTGCACCCATCCGGCGATGCCCTCGCCCCGGCGCAGCACGTGCCCCTTGGGGAGCATGGAGGCCACAGGCCCCTGGGCCACGGTGAACACCAGGTCGCCCGTGGCCTCGTCGGTGAGCAGGAGGCTGCAGGTTTCGGCGTCCGAGGCCTGGCGGGAGGCCGTCATGATGCGGTCCAGCACATCGTCGAGGTCGATGGAGGAGCTGATGAGCGCGCACAGCTCGAAGCAGCGGCGCAGGTTCTCCATGCGTCGCGCGAGGAGGGCCGGGTCCTGGGCGTCCTGGTCTGGAGGCATGCTGAGTTCATGCCCGCAAAAGTCCAAGGTGTCCAGGGTGAAGGGCCGTGGAAGAGGGGCGCGAATCGCGAAGATCGCGTGACGATCCGAAGGGTTCAGCTGGCATGGCGGGCGCTCCTGAACCGGCCGCGCGTCCGATGCCCCGCCGAGAAAGAAGACGCGCGCAGGACACGTCTTTGAAGGGCGGATTGGCCAGGGCCAGGCTGCACTCCATGATCTTCATTCTGGAACGGCCCGCCCTCTTGCGAGCGAAGAAAGCGGGACACCGTGCCCGCGCCACGACCAGCGCTCTCGAACCGCTCTTCCGACTCCCCAAGCCCGGGGTGCAGGGCGGGCACGGCGGCTCCACGCGGGCCATGCTCCTTTTGCCACGGGTAGGGTTTCGGGGCCGCATCCCCTATGTTCCCACCCGTCTTGAAGGCGTTGAGCTCGTTAAGCGGCGTGGGATCAACCCGTGGTCCGTTCCTGCCGTACGGGTCCACGGTGGAGCGCGCGCCCGTCCCGAAGGTGTGCACGTGGGGCGTTGCGCCGCTGGGGGCCGGGGCCGGCGCCGCCGCTCCCGCCTCAGGGGGCGGCCCTCCGGCTTCCGGCGCGGAGGCGCCCCAGCCCTCCTGCTTCGAAGCCCCTCCGTCGGAAGGGGACGAGGCCAGCTGTTCCACGATGGGCCGGGGGGCTGCTGGTGCCCCCTGATCGCCCTGTCCCGGCGTTAACCGCGCCAAGTCCATCTTCGGGGTGTTGTCCATCATTCCGTTGTCCATCATGAAGTTCAGGGCCATGCCCTTGATGCCCGGGAACGATTCGAAATCCATGGTCGTCTCCTTGATTTTGATGGTGGTGGGCATCACTCGGCCGCGCCGGTGAGTTCCAGGTAGCGCAGCAGGTCGCCTTCTTTCGCGCCGCCGGACTTCACCCGGCGCTTCAGGGCCGACAGTTCGTCCGGTTCGGCCTGTTCCGCAGGAGCCGCCGCTCTGGAGCGGGCCGTGCTCCGCCGGGCCCGGGCGTGGCTATTCACTAGCCAGGGCCCGCTTGCGCGCATTACGTCGTGTGTATAGACTAGAAGTGTCCGTCGATAATCGGATGCTTCAGGAGGTCTTTCCCGTGCGTACCCTCGTCGCCCTGGTGTTGTTGCTTGCCGTGGTCCCGGCGCATGCCGGGCAGTATAAAACTATCACATGCAAGGGGCGGATTGGGGTTGGAAGTTCTGACTCCGGAATCTACGGGCTTGACAATGATTGCGGGTGGCTGACGCGGTCAAGAATTGCGTCTATAATTTATAAAAAGTGCGATGTTTTGGACGATTGTGAGATTGTGGGGGTCGCAGGTGAAAACAATTTGTTTGTGAAAATATTGTCCGTCAGGCGTGTGCCCACTGCAGAAGAGCCTTCTGTTGATATCATAAGAGAGACTGCGTGCCGGGAAGCGATGCCCTGGATGGACAACTGCGCTGCCTCTATCTATTTAATTTCGGTGAAGATCGTTGATTTAAATGTTTCTTCAGAGACAGGCGTCGCCGCATGGAACTATACTGTCAATTTGTCGTACAAGGAGTTAAGCGACGTCACGACAGTTTACGACAATGTTCGTTTTTCTCTAGAATATCGAGACGGAGCCTGGCGCAAGCCACAGTAGCTACCGACTGCTCCTGGCGCAAGTGATGCAAGTCCATATGTGTGGCTGGCGATGGGGAATGTGAACCCCGGAGCACAGTGAGACTATGCTCCGGGGAGGCCAGGCAAACGGCTCAACAGGGCATGCTGTGGGACATCATTCACCCCAGAGGTAGGACAACCTCTGCTTGAAGGCATGATGTTCCCTGTTGCGCTCCAGAACGGCGGGGAGTTCCCTGGCGTATCGCTGACGACCGGCTGACAAGGGAAGCGCCTTCTGGGCGTCCGTATATGCCCCTCTGCTCTCGTAGAGGGCCTTGAGCTGGTCCGCGTCACTCATGGATCGCAGGTCATTGCTCTTGGCGGCCGAGTCAATCACCTTTCCGAACTTGTTATGCTGGATGGAGCCGGACCAGACTGCGTCCTGGATAGCTGGGTTGCCCGTGTCGAACCCCCTCTGGGCAGCCATTTCCGCCTGTGCCTGGTAATGAGTCCGGTAGATGTACTCTTGTTCGGCGCTGTGCAGGCCGTCCGGTTTCCTGGCGGCGATATCCTTCCATTTCGCTGAGAACTCAGGAGTGCCTGGCTTCAATCCGGCGAACTCCCCCTGAAACGGCTTGCCTTCCGGCGAGCCGACGAAATCTTGTGCTGTCCCGGCCTTTGTAGAGAGCTGATACGTCCCGTAGCTCACGCCGCCGGGGTCATTGATTCCCGACGACACCGTACCGACGCCCCGCCCGGCGCTCTCGAACTGCTTGACCGACTCCCCCAAGTCGGGACGCATGGCGGGCACGGCAGCGCCGCGCGGGGCCTTCTCTGTCTGCCACGGATAGCTCTTGGGGGGCGTGCCATCCATGATTCCGCCGGTCTTGAAGGCGTTGAGCTCGCCAAGCGGCGTGGGATCAACCCGGGGTCCGTTCCTGCCGTAGGGGTCCACGGTGTAGCGCGCGCCTGTATCGAAGGTGTGCGTGTAGGGCGTCGCGCCGCCGGGCGAAGGGGTATCAACCCCAGCCTCGGGCGGCCGCCCTCCGGCTTCCGGCGCGGAGGATCCACCGTCGGTCGGCGTCGTGGCCCCTGCGTCGGAAGGGGGCGGCGTCTGCTGTGCCATGGTTGCCTGGAGTGTATTCCCATCCAGGCTCCCCTGACCCGGCGCGAACTGCGCCAGTTCCATCTTCAGGGTGTTGTCCATCAATCCGTTGTCCATCATGAAGTTCAGGGCCATGCTCTTGGTGCCCGGGGCCGACTCGAAACCCATGTTCGTCTCCTTGTCTTTGATAGTGGTGGGGCTCACTCGGCCGCGCCGGTGAGTTCCAGGTAGCGCAGCAGGTCGCCTTCTTTGGCTCCGCCGGACTTCACCCGGCGCTTCAGGGCCGACAGTTCGTCCGGTTCGGCCTG
>NZ_BLTE01000024.1 GCF_013019105.1 Fundidesulfovibrio magnetotacticus | reverse complement strand
CGAACTCGGAAGTTAAGCCCTCCTTCGCCGATGATACTGCCAGGACCGCTGGTGGGAAAGTAGGTCGCTGCCAGGATCCTTTAAACAAGCCGCCCGCTCTTTCGAGCGGGCGGCTTGCTTTGTTGCAACCTCAGCAACCCCTCCTCCTCCACGGGCGACCTGCTCAATACTCGAACTCGCGGGCGGGATACTGCCCAGAGGCCCCGACCGTTAGCCCAGGCTCAGGGTTCCACTATCCATTCATTCCAGTAGAAGCGCGCCATACACGATTCGTCAATGGAGACTTCCGCAGGAGAGAAAGTGGTTGCGGTCGTTCGCGGTGTGTGGTCAGACCCGGGCAGTCATCATCAGGGAAATGGAACACCATGCATTTCGCACCATCCTCGCCCATCGGCATCTTCGACTCCGGCGTGGGCGGGCTCACCGTGGCCCGCGCGGTCATGGAGCGTCTGCCCCGCGAATCCATCGTCTATTTTGGCGACACGGCCCGCGTGCCCTACGGCGTGAAATCTCCCGACACCGTGGCCCGCTTCGCGCGCCAGATCGCGGAGTTCCTGCTGGCCAGGGACGTGAAGATGCTCATCATCGCCTGCAACACCATGGCGGCCGTGGCCTATGAAGAAATCCGCGCCATATCGCCAGTGCCGGTGCTGGAGGTGATCGACGCCGGGGCGCGCACGGCCGTGGCCCGCACGCGCAACCGCCGCATCGCCGTGATAGGCACCCCCTCCACCATCGCTTCCGGGGCCTACCTGGAGGCCATCGAGCGTCACGACGATTCGGGCATGTTCATCGCGGCCCAGGCCTGCCCCCTCTTCGTGCCCCTGGTGGAGGAGGGCTGGCTGGACCACCCCGTGACGCGACTCACTGCCTTCGAATACCTCACCCCGCTCCTGGCCCAGAACGTGGACACTCTGGTGCTGGGCTGCACGCACTATCCGCTGCTCAAGCCCATGCTGGCCTCGGTGATGGGGCAGGGCGTGCGTCTGGTGGATTCGGCGGAGGCCGTTTCGGAGCGCGTGGAGGACCTTTTGCGGGCCATGGACCTGGAAAACCCCGGCCCTGGCGAACCCGAGCACGTCTTCCACGTCACCGACGTGCCCCAGCGCTTCAGGGAGGTTGGCGAGCGCTTCTTGGGCCGCAAACTGGGCACGGTACTCGTGGAGAGCATCTGACGGTTGACGGAATGGCCCGTCCCTCATTCAGGGAGATGCATCACAAAGGGGCGACATGGTTCATTGAAAAAGTCCATCCCCTCTCCGTTACGATCGCGACGCAATGGAGGCATAGCATGAAAGGACTCGACGTTCCATACTGGACCAAAGAAACGGCAGCCCAGTGGGCGCGAACCCAACCCGCAGGAGGTGGAACATGCCCGCAGGCAAGACGGTCATCGTCATCCGCGAGGAGGACGTGACCATCCGAAAGAAGCAGGCCCCGCCGTCGCGCGCGCAGCGCGACCGCACGGTTTACACACGCAAGGAGAAGCACCGGCGCTCGCGACCGGAACGGAACGAAGAAACGCCCGGCAGGCAGGGCCCGCCGGGCGTTTTCGTTTTATTGAGGGGGGGGTCGGTTAGTCGGTCAGCCGCTCCTCGATGAGCTTCTTGGCGCGCAGGGCCAGCTGGCTCACCTCGGGCTTTGAGATCTGATCGTCCGCGCCCACGGCCTCGCCCTTGTGACGCAGCTTGTCCGTGATGAGCGAGGAGAACAACAGCACGGGCAGCACGCGCAGCATGTGGTCGTCCTTGATGCGCTTGGTGAGGTTGTGGCCGTCCATGGTGGGCATTTCGATGTCTGAAACCACCACCTGCACGTAGTCCGTGATGTCCTTGCCTTCTTCCTCGGCCTTCTGCTTGAGGATCTGCAGGCGCTCCCAGGCCTGGAGGCCTGTGGTGACCACCTCCACGTCGAAGTTGGCCTTTTCCATGAGGTCGCGCAACATCTCGCGGATGAGGGCCGAATCGTCGGCGATGAGGGCGCGGTAGCGGTTGCTGGAGCGCCAGTCGATGCTGGTGTCCAGGCGCAGGCCCAGCTGGGGGTTCAGGTCGGCCACGATTTTTTCCAAGTCGAGCAGGAAGACGATGCGGTCCTCGAGCTTCACCACGCCCGTGATGGATTCCCCCGAAAGGGTGGAGACGTAGTTGTTGGGCGGCTCCACGGCCTCCCACGAAAGGCGGTGGATGCGCGTGACGCCCGAGACCATGAACGCCGTGGTGACCTTGTTGAACTCCGTGACGATCACCTTGGGCGATTCCAGTTCCACGCGGTTCTTGTCCAGCCAGACCGAAAGGTCCACCAGGGGGATGATGTGGTTGCGCAGGTTGAACGCCCCAAGCACGGAGGGGTGCGACACCTCGGGCAGGGCCGTGATCTTGGGCAACCGGATGATCTCCAGCACCTTGGCCACGTTGACCCCGTAGTAGCCCTTGTAGGACTTCTTGTCGGCCGGGGCGTCCTCGGGCAAGGCCTCGTCGAGGAAGAACTCGACGATTTCGAGTTCGTTTGTGCCGGCTTCCAAGAGAATGTTGGTCTGGGCCATTGAAGTCCTCCAGGTCTAGAGCGTGCGCAGGGCCGATTCCACGGCATCGATAATCTTTTTGGGGGTAGACGCCCCCGCTGTCAAGCCGATGCGGGAGAGCCCGCGCATCTTTTCAAGCGGCAGTTCGGCGGCGGTCTCCACCAGGGCGCACGGCGTGCCCTGGGATTGGGCCACTTTGGCCAGACGGCGGGTGTTGCCGGATTCGCGCCCGCCCACCACCACCATGAAGTCAACGGACCGGGCCAGGGCGATGGCTTCGGCCTGGCGCTTCTGGGTTGCGTCGCAGATTGTGTGCAGCACGGGGATGGCGCGGCCCAGGGTGGTGAAGAGGTGGTCGCGTATGCGCTCGAACTCCTCTTCGTCCTGGGTGGTCTGGGCTGCCAGGAAGTAGGAGTCGGCCCGGTCGAGGGTGTGGCCCTGCAGTTCTGCCAGGCTGTCGAAGATGATGGCCCCGTGGGAGGCGTGGGAGAGCAGGCCGCGCACCTCGGGGTGGGCTTCCTCGCCGTAGAGCAGGAGAATGCCGCCCTCGTCGGCCTGCCGGGCAATGAGTTTCTGGGCCTTGGTCACCTTGGGGCAGGTGGCGTCGGCTATGATGGCCCCGCGCGCCCGCAGGCGCTCGAACACGCCCTTGGGCACGCCGTGGGCGCGGATGAGCACCACGGCCCCCGGCTCGATGACTTCGGGGTCCTCGCAGAGGCGCACGCCGCGCTGGGCGTATTCCCTGAGCACCTGCGGATTGTGGATGAGCGGGCCGAAGGTGTAGATGGGCGCCTCGGACGCGTTGCCGGCCAGAAGTTTGTCGAGCTTGCGCAGGGCCAGGTCGACCCCCATGCAGAATCCGGCCGTCTCGGCCCTAAGAACGTCCATCCCATTCCTCCCTGATGTGCGCCCCGTGCAACCCGCCGGGCGCGGAAGCCGAGGCGGCGATGGCCTCCACGATCTCCTCCAGGCGCTCCCACGAAGTACACGATGACGCCTCCTGGCGCAACGCGCGCGCGCCGAGGAGTCCGCGCACATAGCGCGGCACGATGGAGCGCATGCGCAGAAGAGACTTCTCGGGCCTGCCGTGCACGCGGATGAGTTCGGCGTGGCGCCGCACCAGCCTCGCGATCTCCGGCCCGGAGGGCGCGGCCAGCGTGCCCGACAGGAAGTGGCGGAACACGGCCGGATCGTAGAGCGCGCCCCGGGCGAACATCACGCCGTCCACGCCGGTGGCGTCCAGGCAGCGCCTTGCGTCGTAGGCGTTGAAGAGGTCGCCGCTGGCCATCACGGGCACGCGGGATTGGGCCTTGAGCCGCGCCAGGTGCTCCCAGGCCGCCGTGCCCGAATAGCCCTGGCGGGCGTGCCTGGGATGCAGGGTGAGCCAGCCCGCGCCCTCGTCCTCCAGGGCCCGGGCCAGCTCGAACACCAGGGGCTCGGGCTCGCCCCAGCCCAGGCGCAGCTTGACGCCCGCCCGGCCGGGACCGGCCTTGGCGGCCATGACCCGCACGATCTCGCGCAGCAGCGCGGGCTCGCGCATGAGCGCCGAGCCGCACCCGGCCTTGACCACCTTGGGAACGGAGCAGCCGCAGTTGAGGTCGAAGTATTCGTAGCCGTGCTCCAGAAGGTGGTCCATGGCGCGCTCGAACATCTCGGGCTCGCAGCCGAAGAGCTGCACCACCAGGGGGGCGTCGCCCGGCAGGGTGTTCAGGAGGTCGCGCGTGCCGTGGGAGTGGAACACCAGGCCCTTGGCGCTGACCATCTCGGTGACGGCGCAGGCGGCCCCGTATTCCCGGCAGAGCAGGCGGAAGGGCAGGTCTGAATATCCGGCCAGGGGGGCCAGCCAGGGCAGGCCCGGACCGATGGGGGGAAGGCTCATGACGGCCGGTTCCTCGGGGGGTGGAGTGGGCGCGATGGAGTGCCGCGCGGCCGCTTAGTACCCGCTGGTGGCCGCGAAGGCAACAGCGCGTCGGCTTTCGGAAAACAGGCCGTGGCCGCGCCAGGAGGCTCCGCGCCCGCCTTGACCTGGACGGGTGTTTTGCCTATCCGTAACCGTTCAGGCCCGGCACGTCCCGTGTCCGTATGATCCTAATCAAAGAGGAACCTATGTCGCCGAAATCCGAGCTGATCTGGTTCGATGGAGCGCTTGTGCCCTGGGAAAAGGCCCAGGTGCATGTGATGACCCACACGCTGCACTACGGCGTGGGCGTGTTCGAGGGCATTCGGGCCTACAAGAGAGCGGGCGGCGGCTCCGCCGTGTTCCGTCTGGCCGAGCACGTGCACAGGCTCTTCGATTCGGCCAAGATCGTGGAGATCAAGATCCCCTACACCGAGGCCCAGGTCACGGAGGCCATCCTCCAGACGCTCAAGGCCAACAAGATGGCCGAGGGCTACATCCGCCCCATCGCCTTCATCGGCACGGGCCAGTCCATGGGCGTGTTCCCGGGCAAGAACCCCATCCACACGGCCATCTGCGTCTGGCCCTGGGGCGCGTACCTGGGCGACGAGGCCCTGGAGAAGGGCATCCGCATCCGCACGTCGTCGTTCACGCGCCACCACGTCAACGTGATGATGACCAAGGCCAAGGTCTGCGGCAACTACGTCAACTCCGTGCTGGCCAAGAACGAGGCCCTGGCCGACGGCTACGACGAAGGCCTGCTGCTCGATACCGAGGGCTACGTCTCCGAGGGCTCGGGCGAAAACATCTTCATGGTGGTGGACGGCGTGATCAAAACCCCGCCGCTGACCTCCATCCTCTCGGGCATCACCCGCGACTGCGTGATCACCCTGGCCAGGGACCTGGGCTACGAGGTGCGCGAGTCGCGCTTCACCCGCGACGAACTCTATACCGCAGACGAGGCCTTCTTCACCGGAACCGCCGCCGAGATCACCCCCATCCGGGAGCTCGACCGCCGCGTGATCGGCCAGGGCAAGGCCGGTCCGGTGGCAAAGGCCATTCAGAAGGAGTTCTTCAAGGTGGTCAAGGGCGAGAACACCAAGTACGCCTCCTGGCTCTCGGGCTACGAACTCTAGAAGATCCATCGCCGGGGGAGGGCCGCCCCTTCCCCGGCATCCACCATGTCCAGCCAGAGCCTTACCGCCAAATACCGGCCCCAGCGCTTCAGCGAGGTTGCAGGGCAGGAAGCCGTCAAGACCATCCTCTCGCGCGCCTCGGCAGAGGACAAGGTCGCGGCCGCCTACCTCTTTTCCGGCACGCGCGGCGTGGGCAAGACCACCCTTGCCCGCGTCCTGGCCAAGGCCCTCAACTGCCTCAAGGCCCCCACGCCGGAGCCCTGCAACGAGTGCGCCCAGTGCCGCCAGATCACCGCGGGCGTCTCGCCCGACGTGGTGGAGATCGACGCCGCCACCCACGGCAACGTGGAGGAGGCCCGCCGCCTCAAGGAAGACATCGGCTACGCGCCCCTGCAGAGCCGCTACAAGGTCTTCATCATCGACGAAGCCCACATGCTCTCCAAGGCGGCCTTCAACGCCCTGCTCAAGACCCTGGAGGAGCCGCCCGGGCGCGTCACGTTCATCCTGGCCACCACCGAGCCCCACAAGATCCTGCCCACCATCGTCAGCCGCTGCCAGCACTACGTGTTCAAGCGGCTGCTCCAGCCCGAGCTGGAGGCGCACCTGGGCGCGCTGCTCGACCGCGAGGGGATCGCCTTCGAGCCCCCGGCCGTGAGCCTCATCGCCCGGCGCGGCGCGGGAAGCGTGCGCGACTCCATGTCGCTCCTGGCCCAGGTGCTGGCCATGGGCCGAGAGACCCTGCGCGAGCAGGACGTGCGCGACGTGCTGGGTCTGGCCGGTCAGGACGTCTTCCTGGCCCTCATGCAGGCCTTCAAGGACCAGGACTGCCTGGAGGTGAGCAGCGTGCTGCGCTCCGTGCTGGACCGGGGCCTGGACATCGGCTTCTTCCTGCGCGAACTGGCCGCCTGCTGGCGCGACATGTTCCTTCTGAACCAGGCGGGCGAAAAGGCGCTTTCCACCCTGGAGCTCACCGAGGAGGAGGGCAGGCAATGGCTCGCCTGGGCCCAGCTCTTCGACGCCCGGCACATCCACGCCTGCTGGCAGATGACCCTGGAAGGCCAGCGCCGCGTGATGACCAGCCTGGAGCCGGCCATGTCGCTGGAGCTTCTGTTGCTCAACCTGGCCTACGTGCCAAGGCTCCTCTCCCTGGAGGCCCTGGAGGCGCGATCCGCGCCAGCCCAGGGTCCGGGCGGACAGAACGCCGCGCCCCGGCCCGCGCCGTCGCGACCGGCCCCCCACGGAGTCCAGCCGCCCTTCGGCGCGCAGCCCCAGGGCGGACGCTACATCCCTCCGACGCGGCCGGACGCCCAGGCCGCTCCGCGCCCAGGCCCCTACGGCGCGCCCGGCCAGGCCCAGGGGGCGGTTCCGCCCAGGCCTTCGGCCCCGGCGTCCCCGGCGGCGGTCCATGCCCCGGCCGACCCGGAGGACCCCGACGCGGAGCCCGACGCCGAAGACTTCGAGCAGCCCCGGGAGATCCCGGCCGTCACGGCCAAGCCCCTCGGTCCGGCCACGTGGAAAGGGTTCGTGGCCCACGCCCGGCACGAGCTGCGCGAGAACGCGCCCCTCAAGGTGGCCGTCTCCCAGCTTTCGGGGATCTACGAGGACGGCGGGCTCCACGTGGAGGGCAACGATTTCCAGCTGCGCCAGTTCAAGGACAACCGCCAGAACCTGGCCGCGCTCCAGGCCCTGGCGGACGCCTACTTCGCCCGGCCCGTGCGCATCCGCTTCGGGGCCGCCGCGCCCAGGGCGCAGCTTTCCCAGAAAGAACTCAGGACCAGGGCCGAGAACTCCGCCCTGTTCCAGGAGGCGCGCGAAACCATGGGAGCGTACATCATCGACGTGCGCTCCAAGGCGTAACGCCCGAAACCACCACCGGAGGAAACCATGAAAGGCATGGGTGACATGCTGCGTCAGGCTCAGATGATGCAGCGCAAGATGCAGGAGATCCAGGAAGACATGAAGAAGCGCACCGTGGAGGCCACCGCCGGTGGCGGCATGGTCACCGTGGTGGCCACCGGCGCGCAGGACATCGTGTCCATCGCCATCGACAAGTCCGTGGTGGACCCCGCGGACGTGGACATGCTCCAGGACCTGGTGCTGGCCGCGGTCAACGACGCCCTCAAAAAGGCGCGCGACCTCCAGCAGTCCGAGATGGCGGGCCTCACCGGCGGCCTGAAGATCCCGGGGCTTTTCTAGCGTCTCGCGGGGGAGATGCCGGGACGTTCGAAGCGCGCCGCGGTCCGCTTGTTTCCCGGCGTCGTCTTGTCCGCGCCGTGATGGAGTGCGCGGACAAGGCCTCCGGCCCACGCCCGAGGGCGGCCCTGACGGCCGGTCCATGAAGCCGACGGGCCGGTGGGGGCGCAAGTTCCCCGGCGGCCCGCCACGCGGGCGCGGAGGCGCCCGACAACCCGAACCGGACATTCATGAAAGCACTGCCCAAGCCGTTGGCCGACCTGGTGGCCGAGCTCTCCTCGCTACCGGGGCTAGGCCCCAAGTCCGCGCTGCGCGCGGCGCTCACGCTGCTCAAGTGGCCCAAGGCCCGCACCCAGGGCCTCGGCCGCGCCATCCACGACCTGCGCGAGAACCTCTTTTTGTGCTCCGGTTGCGCCGGGCTGGCCGAGTCCGACCCGTGCCCCATCTGCGCCGACCCCGCCCGCCACGCCGAGCAGCTCTGCCTGGTGAGCGAGTGGGACTCGCTGCTCTCCCTGGAGGAGACCGGCCTCTACAAGGGCCGCTACCTCATCCTGGGCGGGTTGCTCTCGCCCCTGGACGGCGTGGACCCCGGCAGCCTGGAGTTCGACCGCTTCCAGGCCCGCCTTTCCGAAGGCGCGGTACAGGAGGTAATCCTGGCCCTGGGCTCCACCCTGGAGGCCGAGGCCACGGCGAGTTTCGTGAAAAACCTCGTGGAGCGCTCCCACCCGGGCGTGCGCCTGACCCGCCTGGCCCAGGGCATCCCCCTGGGCGCGGAGGTCAAGTACGTGGACCGCGAGACGCTCAAACAGTCCATGATCCACCGCCAGAACGTCTAGGACCCATGCCCAGCGAAATCACCTGCGAGGTGCACACCGTCACCTTCTTCAACGACTCCACCGGCTGGCTGGTGGCCAAGGTGCGCGTGCCCGGCGAGCCCGGCACGGTGAGCATCGTGGGCGTGATGGGCCAGGTGACCCCGGGCGAGACGCTCAAGCTCGCGGGCGAGTGGACCACCCACCCGCAATACGGACGCCAGTTCGCGGTGGAGCGCTTCGAACAGCAGATGCCGGCCTCGCTCACGGGCATCAAGCGCTACCTGGAGTCCAAACAGATCAAGGGCGTGGGGCCGGTGCTGGCGGGCAAGCTCCTGGAGGCCTTCGGCGACAAGGTGCTGGAGGTGCTGGACGAGACGCCCGAAAAGCTCCTGAAGGTGAAGGGCGTCACGCCCCGCGTGCTGGAGAAGATCACCAACAGCTGGAACGAGCAGCGCGAGGTGCGCGGGCTCATGCTCTTCCTCCAGACCCACGACGTGCCCACCACCTTCGCCCAGCGCATCTTCAAGCACCACGGCGCGGGCGCGGTGCACAAGCTCAAGGAGAACCCCTACGGGCTGGCCCACGAGATCCAGGGCATCGGCTTCAAGACCGCCGACGCCATGGCCCTCAAATTGGGCTTCGCACACGACTGCCCCCAGCGCCTGGAGGCGGCCATCGTCTACGGCCTGTTCAACCTCTCCGACTCGGGCCACCTCTTCGCGCCCCGCGACAAGCTCCTGGAACGCGTGGACGCCCTGCTGGGCGGCGTGGGCGCGCACCTGCTGGACGAGGCCCTGGAAAACCTGGCCGTGCAGAAGCGCGTGCGCGTGGTGAATCTGCCCCAGCAGGGCATCGAGGAGGCCGTCTACCTCACCCATTTCTACAACTGGGAGCGAGAAATCGCCGAGCGCCTCCACGCCATCGCCAGCCACCCGGCGGCCTCCCTCTCGGAGAAGGTGGCCAAGACCCTGCCCGCCGTGGAGGCCGAATCGGGCATCACACTCTCCAGCGAACAGCATCTGGCGGTCTCCCAGGCCTGTTCGGGCAAGACCTTCATCATCACCGGCGGTCCGGGCACGGGCAAGACCACCATCACCCGCGCGGTGGTGCGCGTGCTGGACCGTCTGGGCCTCAAGGTGAAGCTCTGCGCCCCCACGGGACGCGCCGCCAAGCGCATGAGCGAGGCCACGGGCTTTCCGGCCTCCACCCTGCATCGGCTCCTGGGCTCGGAACCCGGGGGCAGATTCTCCCACAACGAGGAGAAGAAGCTCAAGGCCGACGTGGTGGTGGTGGACGAGGCCAGCATGCTCGACGTGAGCCTCTTCCTGAACCTCCTGCGCGCCCTGCCCCTCACGGCGCGTCTGGTGCTGGTGGGCGACGTGAACCAGCTGCCCTCCGTGGGCCCCGGTAACGTTCTGGGCGATCTGCTCGACTCCGAAACCATGGAGCAGGCGCGCCTGACGCACATCTACCGGCAAGCCCTGGAATCGATGATCGTGGTCAACGCCCACAGGGTGAACGAGGGCAAGCTGCCGGTGCAGTCGCCCAAGCCGCCCCCGGACGCGGATTTCTTCTGGGTGGAGTGCGACGACCCCCTGGACGTGCAGGCGCGCATCATCGACCTGGTGTCCACGCGCATCCCGCGCACCTACGGCTTCGACCCGCTGCGCGACATCCAGGTGCTCTCGCCCATGCACAAGGGCGAGGTGGGAGCCCAGGCCCTCAACGAGCTGCTCCAGGCCCGGCTCAACCCCCGCGGCCGGGAGGTGGTCCGGGGGAAGTCGCGCTTCCGCGTGGGCGACAGGGTCTTGCAGATGCGCAACAACTATGAAAAGGACATCTTCAACGGCGACCTGGGGTGGGTCGTGGAGGCCGATCCCCGTGAACAGTCGCTCACGGTGGATTTCGACGGCCGCATCGTGCCCTTCGAGTCTTCCGAACTGGACGAACTGGCCCTGGCCTACGCCGTGAGCGTGCACAAGTCCCAGGGCAGCGAATACCCCGCCGTGGTGATGCCCGTGGTCACGCAACATTTCGTGATGCTCAAGCGAAACCTCATCTACACCGCCCTGACCCGCGCCCGGAAACTGGCCGTGATTCTGGGCGCGAAGAAGGCCCTTTCCATAGGCCTGGGCGCGGTGGGCGCCTCCAAGCGTCATACACACCTGCGCTACCGGCTCCAAGAGAGCTTCAACCGCTAGCCTGGACCAAAAAACACGCACATGCTCGTGAAGAAAACCGTCAGCCTGGCCCTGCGCGTGGGCCTGGTCGGAGCCTGTCTGGTCTACGCCTTCTGGGGCGTCAATTTCCGGGAACTGGGGGGGGCCTTCGCCCGTTTCGACGCCACGGCCCTCGTGGTCTCCACGTTGTTTTCCTTCCTGGGGTGGGGGGCCATGGCCCTGCGCATGCACTTCCTTTCGGGCTACACCTGCGGCAACTGGGTGGGGCTCAAGGCCTTCGTGCTCTCCATGGCCGTGAACAACGTGGTGCCCGCCAAACTGGGCGAGCTGGCCAAGGCCTTCTACCTGCGCAAGGAGTGCGGCTATTCGCTCAGCCAGTCCATCAGCATGGTCTTCTGGGAGCGCTTTTTCGACCTGAACGCCATCCTGGCCATGGGCCTTGTGGTGGCTTTCCACTTCAAGCTCAAGATGGCCTTCTTCCCCCTGGCCGTGGGAGTGGGCTCCATCTGGGCCTGCCTGTTCTTCGTGCGCAAGTGGCCGGAGAAGGCCGAGAAGATCATCGCCCTGGTGCCCGTGGCCAGGCTGCGGGAGTTCATCTACGAGGTGAAGCTCCAGCTGGTGCACGGGGTGACCCTGCGCTACCTGATCGGCCTGGGCTTCTATACGGCCCTGGTCTGGGCGCTCTACGCCATCCCCACCTTCATGGTCATCTCCTGGGTGGCCGGGCTCCAGCTGACCATGGGCCAGATCCTGGCCGTGTTCATCCTCTCGGCCCTGGGCATGGCCATGCCTTCCTCGCCCGGCTCCGTGGGGGTGTTCGAGGCGGCCGTGATCTTCGGGCTTGGGCTTTTCAAAGTGGACAAGGAGCTGGCCCTGGCCATCGGGCTTGTGATCCACATGATGCAGTACATCCCCACCACGGTGACCGGGCTGATGGTGCTGGCCAAGAGCGGTCTCTCGCTGCGCAACCTGCGGCGCAGCGGGGAGGGGCTGGACGCATGAGCGCGCGCCCCTGCGTGCTGACCATTGCCGGGTCCGATTCCGGCGGAGGGGCGGGCATCCAGGCCGACCTGAAGACCTTCATGGCCCACCGCTGCTACGGCGCCAGCGTCGTGACGGCGCTCACCGCCCAGAACACCCGGGGGGTTACGGGCATCCACGCTCCGGAACCGGGCTTCGTGGCGCTCCAGCTGCGCACCGTCCTGGAGGACATCCCCGTGGCCGCGGCCAAGACGGGCATGCTCTTTTCGGCGGCCATCGTGGAGGCCGTGGCGGCGGGGCTCGAACGCAAGCGTTTTCCCCTGGTGGTGGACCCGGTGTGCATTTCCCAGAGCGGTCACGCCCTGCTCAAGGGCGACGCCCTGGACGCCCTGCGCCGCCGGATGCTGCCCCTGGCCGACCTGGCCACGCCCAACCGCCCCGAGGCCGAGGCTCTGACCGGCATGGCGGTCACGGACCGCGAGAGCCTCTTGGCGGTGCTCGAAAAGCTCCTGTCGTTCGGTCCCCGGGCGGTGCTGCTCAAGGGCGGGCACATGGAGGCCCGGGACGGCGAGCTTATCGACTGGCTGGCCCTGCCCGGGCAGGAACCCGAGCCGCTTCCCGTACCCCAGGTGGACACCCCGCACACCCACGGCACGGGCTGCGCCCTGTCGGCGGCCATCGCCGCACGGCTGGCGAGGGGAGAGGCCTTGCGCGACGCCGTGCGCGGGGCCCAGACATTTCTGAACCGCGCCCTTGTCGCAGGCTTCGCCGTGGGGCGCGGCGCTTCGCCCCCCGACCATCTGGCGGATTTCGGCGAGTCGTGCTAGGGCGTTTCGCCCCGATGCGAGAGTGGCGGAATTGGTAGACGCACCAGATTTAGGATCTGGCGGGCAACCGTGGGGGTTCGAGTCCCCCCTCTCGCACCAAGTCATTGTTCAGGCCGTGCTGAACTGTCGGCATCCTGCCGTTCGAGGGAGGTCGTGACGGCGCTGGAGGGGCGGCAGGTCCCTCATTTCCGGCAAGCGTGGCCGGTCCGCAGCGGAGCCCTTTCTGCTGTCAGCGCCGTCGACCTTTAAGCCCGATACCCCGGGGCGCACTGTCCGTCAATTCGTGGCGTGGCGCGTCCTGTGCGCTCCCGCGGCCGCACGGCCGCCTTCTCCTACTTGTCCCTGAACCGGCGGTAGCAGCCGATGGTGTCCTCGCAGGCCCCGCCCTCGATGCGGCGCGGCGACGCTCCCACCCAGGTGTGCGTCACTGTCTGGAGCCTGGCGTCGAATTCGCTCACGCACATCTGGAGGCTGCCCCGGTCCATGTCGAAGAAGATCACGGCGTTGTGGTCTCCGCAGTCGTGCGGTTTGCACAGCGTTGCCATGAGCACGTCGCCCGAGCGCGTAAAGGGCGTGTTCACCGTCCAGCCCAGCACCTTGCGCAGCCACCTGGCATCCACCGAATTCGCCACCAGGGCTTTCACGGCCTTGTCTTCGAAGAACGATCCGTATTCGCCCCGATAGCCCAAGGGATAGCGGCCTTCCCAAACGGCCAGGGAAGCCGGGGGAGGTCCCGCTGTCTTGCCGGGTTCCGCGCTCGTCGCGCTCGCCTGGGTCAGCGTCAGAAGCAGGATGAGAGCAGGGAGGAAGGTGCGCATGGGGGATTCTCCGGGATGGGGTTCTCGTGTCGCCCCTTGGGGCGCGTCAGGCGGCCGGACCGGGAATGTGGAAGACGAACTCGGTGCCTCCGTTGGAGCGCATTTCCATGTTGCCGCGCAACTGCCCCACCAGCGTGCTCACGATCTGCAGGCCCAACGAAGTGGCGAGCTCCACCTTGAAGCCGTGCGGGAGCCCGAGGCCGTCGTCGCGGATGGTGAAGGCCATTTCGCCGTCCTCCTGGACGCCGCGCACCTCGATGTGGCCGGACGCGCGACCCGTGAAGGCGTGCTTCAGTGAGTTGGTGACCAGTTCGTTGAGCACCAGGCCGAAGGGGATGGCCTGGTCCAGGCTCAGGTTCATGGGCGGGATGTCCACGGAGAGGGTGATCGTCGACTCCGTCCTGCAGGAGGCCAGCAGCCGGGAGAGGAGGGTCTCCACGTAGTGGCGCACGTTGATGCCGGAGAGGTCTCCGGAGCGGTAGAGTTGCTCGTGGACGAGGGCCATGGACATGACGCGGCATTGGCAGTCGCCCAGCACGCGAAGGGCGTCCTGGTTGTCGACGCCCTGTCCCTGGAGGCTCAGCAGGCTGCACACGATCTGGAGGTTGTTCTTCACGCGGTGGTGGATTTCGCGCAGGAGCACCTCTTTCTCGTGCAGGGAGGCCGAGAGGGTGTCCTCGGCGCGCTTGCGGTCGGAGATGTCGTTGGCGAAGCCCAGGACGCGGTCGTCCGAGAGCTTCACGGCCGAAACCTCCCACCAGCGCACCGCGCCCTCCCGGGTGAGGTAGGGCAGCACGCCCACGGTGGCCCCTTTGGCGGCGACGTTCTCCATATGCAGTCGCCCCACCCGGCGGGCGTTGCCCGGCAGGAGGTCCAGCAGGGTGAGGCGCAGCAGCTCGGCTCGCGAGTGGCCGGTGACCTCGCAGGTCATGGGGTTCACGTCCACGAGGCGGCCCTGGCCGTCGGCGATGAAGATGGCCAGGGGCGCGTGCTGGACATACATCCTGTAGCGCTCTTCGCTTTCGCGGATGCGGCGGTCGGATTCCATGGCGATGCGCATTGTTTTGTCGCGCAGGCGTTCGTTGAGCCAGAGCACGCCCGTGGAGAAGGCGATGAGCACCACGCCGGACAGCAGGATGAGCGTGTAGCGGGTGCGCGTGCCGGACTCGGCGTCGGCCAGGGCCGGGGCGTACTGGTCGAGGGGCATCGTGACGCTGATGCCGCCCCGGATGTCCCCTTCCTTGTAGCCCTGGCGGGCGTGGCACTTCAGGCAGGGCTTTTCGGTGATCATGGGGCGCATGAAGCGCAGTACGGGGCGTCCGTCCTCGTCGTCGAAAGCGATGAATTCCGGGACGCCTTCCTGGAAAGAGCGCAGGGCCTGCGCCTCCCAGGCAGTAGGTGCATTGGCCGCTCGGATGGGGTCGAGGCTGGTGATATGCCCCTTGAGCCCGGCGGCCTCCTGGGCGATTTCGTGGACCATGCGGGTCATGTAGGCGGGATTGACGAGCGTGAGGCGCTTGCCGTCCGGGGTTGTGATGTCCCGGCCCGGCACGTCGAGGTGTTCGTTGGGGTGCAGCGACTCGCTGATCTCGGCGTACACGCCGCCCAGTTTGGCGGCCCAGCGCCGGTAGGTGATGTCCTTGTCGTAGGCGATGCGGGCCTCGGTGAGGGCCGCGAAGCGCATGGAGCGCACGTCGTCCTTGATGGCCTTGGTGTAGAGGACGTAAATACAGCAGCACCACGCCAGAAGCGCGAGAATGTTGAAGAGGATGATCCGGCGGTAGTGTCCCATGAGGCCTTCGGTCGTCGCCGATGCGGGCCGCGAGGCAGTAGCTGAAAGGCGGACGAAGGGCGGCGCCGCGCAGTTTGCCCGCGGGGATTTCTATGCGCGTATATCATTTTTCGCGCTGGAGCAATTGCGGCGAAGGCCGAGCGGGAAGTCGGGACGGGACGCAAAAATTGGTAATGCCACTTGACCAAATTGAATCGTGATGCGACATTGGCCAAACCAATTTGTCGAGGTCTGCCCATGGTTCTCCAGCCTGTCGAAAGCCAGAGACTCTACCAGCAGGTCGCGAGCCAGGTGGCCGAGGCCCTGGCCGGTCGGGAATGGCAGCCAGGGCAGCGCCTCCCTTCCGAGCGCGACCTGGCCTTGCGCTTCGGCGTGAGCAGGCCAACCATCCGCGAGGCCATCATCGCCCTGGAACTCCAGGGCCTGGTCGAAGTGCGCACCGGGTCGGGCATCTTCGTCAAGGACCTGCCCGCCGAGCCCGGGCAGGCCGTACGCGCCTCCATGGACCAGGGGCCCAGCCCCTTCGACCTCATCTCCGCGCGCATCGTCATCGAGGGGGAGCTGGCCGCCATCGCCGCCCGGGACATCACCTCCGAGGAGATCGAAGGCCTGGCCGAAGCCATCGGCAAGATGGAGGCGGACATCGAGACGGGAACGCAGGAGGTGCTTTCCCACGAGGATGGCGACCTCCTGTTCCACGCCCGCATCGCGGCCGTTTCCCGCAATTCCGTCCTGCGCGCCATCGTGCAGGACCTCTGGGAGGGCATGCGGCATCCCCTTTTCCAGGCCATCTGCAGGAAAGTGAAGCTGCCCACCAACGCCAGGCGTGCGGCCAAGGACCATCGCGTCATCCTGGACAGGATCGCCGTCGGGGACGCCGAGGGCGCGCGCGCGGCCATGCGCCGCCACCTGGAGCAGGTGCGCCGCGTACTGCTGGGCGAATAGGCCCGCAAAGGAAACAACCCCATGAACACGAACTGGACCATGCACGAGGACAGGCTCTTCCCGGCAGACCCCGGAACACGCGGCATAGCCCGCCGACTCTACGCCGAGGTGAAGGACCTGCCCATCGTGAGCCCCCACGGCCACACCGATCCCCGCTGGTACGCCGAGGACGTCCGCTTCCCGGACCCGGCCGTGCTCTTCCTCATTCCGGACCACTACGTGTTCCGCATGCTCCACAGCCAGGGAGTGCCCCTGGAAGCCCTGGGCGTGCCCCGCGTGGACGGCGGCCGGACCGAAGCCGACCCGCGCGCCATCTGGCGCCTCTTTGCCGAGAACTACCACCTGCTCAGGGGCACCCCCTCGCGCATGTGGCTGGAACACGTGTTCCTGCACGTGTTCGGCATCGAGGAGCGCCTGGAAGCCGCCAACGCGGAGAGCTTCTACGACCGGCTCGCCGCCAGGCTGTCCCTGCCGGAGTTCCGATGCCGGGCGCTCTACGAGCGCTACAACATCGAGGTGATCGCCACCACGGATTCCCCGCTGGATTCCCTGGAACATCACAAGGCCGTGCTGGACAGCGGCTGGAAGGGCAGGGTGGTCCCAACCTTCCGCCCGGACCCCTGCGTGGACCCGGACTTCGAGGGCTTCGCGGCCAACGTGGCCAGTCTCGGCCAGCTCACCGGCGAGGACGCCGGATCGTGGAAAGGCTACCTGCGCGCCCTGGCGGCCAGACGGGAATTCTTCAAGTCCCTGGGGGCCACGGCCACGGACCACGGCCATCCCTCGGCGGCCACGGCCGATCTCGACGCTTCGGAGTGCGAGCGCCTTTTCCACAAGGCCCTGCGCGGCACGGCCACCCCGGCCGAAGCCGAGCTGTTCCGCGCACAGATGCTGACCGAGATGGTGCGCATGAGCCTGGACGACGGACTGGTGATCCAGATCCATCCCGGCTCCTTCCGCAACCACAGCCTGGACATCCACACCCGCTTCGGGCGCGACAAGGGAGCGGACATCCCCTCCCGCACGGACTTCGTGCACGCCCTGAAGCCCATGCTGGACAGGTTCGGGCACGAGCGGGGCCTCACGGTGATCCTCTTCACCCTGGACGAATCGGCCTACAGCCGGGAGTTGGCCCCTCTGGCCGGGGTGTATCCGGTCCTTCGGCTGGGTCCGGCCTGGTGGTTCCACGACAGCCCCGAGGGCATGATGCGCTACCGCCGCATGGTCACGGAGACTGCGGGCTTCTACAACACCGTGGGCTTCAACGACGACACGCGGGCGTTTCTTTCCATACCCGCCCGGCACGACGTGGCCAGAAGGGTCGACTGTTCCTTCCTGGCCGACATGGTGGCCACCCACCGCCTGGACGAGGACGAGGCCGTCCTCTTGGCGCGGGAGCTGGCCTATTCCCTGGCCAAAAAGGCTTACCGCCTTTGATTCGCGCGGATCGATTTGGTCGACGAGACACCCTGTTCCACAAGGAGGAACACATGGCCACGAAAGCGATGCGTTTTTTGATGGCGGGCGCGCTGATCCTGTCCCTGGCGGGACAGGCCTTCGCCCAGAACAAGGTTTCCCTCAGGAGCGCCGACACCCACCCCGAGGACTATCCCACCGTCCAGGCCGTGAAGGCCATGGCCAAGACGCTCGAAGAACAGTCCAAGGGACGCATCACCATGAAGGTTTTCCCGGGTCGCCAGCTGGGCGAGGAAAAGGACACCATCGAGCAGACCATCGCGGGGGCCATCGACGTGAACCGCGTGAACATGGCGCCGCTCAACAGCGTGGCCCCGCCCACCGCCATTCCCGGCCTGCCCTTCATCTTCCGCTCCGTGGAACACATGCACAAAGTCATGGACGGCCCCATCGGCGACCAGATCCTGGACTCGCTGGAGCCCTACGGCCTCATCGGCCTGTGCTTCTACGACTCGGGCGCGCGCTCGTTCTACAACTCCAAGAAGCCCATCAACACGCCTGAAGACATGAAGGGCATGAAGATCCGCGTGCAGAACTCCGACCTGTTCGTCTCCATGGTGGCCGCCCTCGGCGCCAACGCCACGCCCATGGAATTCGGCCAGGTGTACGAGGCCCTTTCCACCGGCGTCATCGACGGCGCGGAGAACAACTGGCCCTCCTACGAATCCACCCGCCACTTCGAGGTGGCCAAGTTCTACTCTCTGGACGAGCACTCCATGTCCCCCGAGGTGCTGGTGGTCTCCAAGGTGACCTGGAACAAGCTCTCCAAGGAAGACCAGGCCCTGCTGCGCAAGGCCGCCAGGGAGTCGGTGCCCGTGATGCGCAAGCTCTGGGCCGAGCGCGAGGACAAGGCCCGCAAGGTGGTCGAGGCCGCGGGCAGCAAGATCAACACAGTCAACAAGGAGCCCTTCATCAAGGCCATGGCTCCCTTGTACGACAAGTTCGCCAACACCCCCCAGCTCAAGGACCTGGTGACGAAGATCCAGGCCGTTCAGTAGGCACGGATGCCGCCGGACGCCGCCAGGGCGGCGTCCGGCCCCCCCATCAAGGAGACCTTCATGACGTCCGCGCTGGAAAGACTGACGGCATTCAACACCCGGATCGCACGTCTGTGCATGCAGTTCAGTGCGATAGGGCTCGTCTATTGCATTGTTGTCATCGGGTGGCAGATCTTTTCGAGATACATCATGAACGACAGCCCACAGTGGTCCGAGACGTCGGTCCTGTTCGTCATGGTGTGGTTCATCATGATCGCCGCGGCGGCCGGGGTGCACGAAAAGACGCACATAGGCATCTCCTTCACCCTGGACCTTATGCCCCGGCCCATGCGCAAGGCGTGCTCCATGCTCATTCATGTGGTGGTCGGGACGTTCGGCGGGTGCATGGTCTACTTCGGCTGGCAACAGGTGATGACCACCTGGGGGCATGTCATCCCCACCCTGGGCATCTCCACGGGCCTGAGCTACCTGCCGTTCCCCGTGGCGGGGTTGCTTTTCGTTCTCTTCAGCATCGAGCATTTCTGGCGCGCGGCCAGGGACTAGGAGGGTCAACATGGAACTCTGGGTGCTGTTCGGCTCCTTCCTGGTCCTCATGCTCATCGGGGTGCCCATCGCCGTGGTGTTGGGCGTCTCCAGCCTGATCACCATCGTCTACATGGACATTCCCCCCATGGTGGTGTTCCAGCGCATGGCCTCGGGCATGAACTCGTTTTCGCTCATCGCCATCCCGTTCTTCATCTACGCGGGCGAGATCATGCAGTACGGCGGCATCTCCGACCGGCTGGTGCGCCTGGCCAGCGGCATGGTGGGCCACATCCGGGGAGGGCTTGGCCTGGTGAACGTGGTGGCCAGCATGTTCTTCGGCGGCATCTCGGGCTCCGCCGTGGCGGACGCCTCCGCCCTGGGCACCACGCTCATCCCCATGATGAAGCGCAAGGGATTCGGCACGGACTACGCCGTGAGCGTAACCGTCACCGCCGCCACCATCGGGCTCATCATCCCGCCCAGCCACAACATGATCATCTATTCCATCGCGGCGGGCGGGACGGTTTCCGTCACCAACATGTTCCTGGGCGGCTTCGTCCCCGGCGTGCTGGTGGGCCTGTGCCTCATGGCCGCCGCCTACCTCATCGCTGTGAAGCGCAACTACCCCCGCGAGCCCTTCCCGGGGTTCGCGGCCCTGCTGGCCTCCTTCTTCGGGGCGCTGCCGGGCCTGCTCACCGCCGTGATCATCATCGGCGGCGTGCTTTCGGGCATCTTCACGGCCACGGAGTCTTCGGCCATCGCGGTCATCTACGCGGTCGCTGTCACGGCGCTGGGCTACAAGTCCCTCAAGTGGGAGGATTTCAAGCGGGCAACGGTGAACGCCACGCGCACCACGGCCCTGGTGCTGCTGATCATCGGCACGGCCGCGTCCTTCGGCTGGCTGCTGGCCCTGAACCAGGTGCCCGCAAAGCTCTACGAGATCCTGCGGGCCGTGTCCGACAATCCCTACGTGATCATGTTCATCGTGAACGCCATCCTGCTCTTCCTGGGCACGTTCATGGACATGGCCCCGCTCATCATCATCTGCACGCCCATTTTCCTGCCGGTGATGAAGGCCGTGGGCATGGACCCGGTGCAGTTCGGCATCGTGCTCATGATCAACCTGGGCATCGGCCTGTGCACCCCTCCGGTCGGGTCGGTGCTGTTCGTGGGGTGCGCGGTGGGCAAGATCAAGATCGAGGAGGCCATGCGCGCCATCTGGCCGTTCTACGCGGCGATGGTCGTGGCGCTCATGGCGGCCACCTACATCCCCTGGATAACCCTCATCGTGCCGAAATATCTTGGCAAGTAAGTCGGGGAGAGCCCTCATGAGCAACACGGAAACGGAGCGTTTTCTGGCCGGACTGTTCGGCATGACCGGCAAGACGGCCGTGGTGGTGGGCGGAACGGGCGTGCTCTGCGGGGCCATGGCCAAAGGGCTGTGGCGGGCGGGCTGCCGGGTCGTGCTGGTCGGCAGGGACGAGTCCAAGGCCCGCGCGCACCGCGAAGCCTGGGGCGCGCCCGAGGACGAGGTGCTCTTCGCCAGGGCCGAGGCCACCAGCAAGGCGGACCTTCAAGCTGCACTTGAACTTTCCCTGGACCGTTTCGGCGGCGTGGACGTCTGGGTGAACGGGGCGGGCGTCAATTCGGCCACGCCCTACCTGGAGATCGCCGAGGAGGAATTCGAGCGCATCGTCCGCACGAACCTCCTCTCCGTGCACCTGGGGTGCCAGGTGGTCGCCTCCCACTGGACAGGGGCGGGCAGGGGCGGCTCCATCATCAACCTGAGCTCCATGTCCGCGCTGAGGCCGTTGTCCCGGGTGTTCACCTACAGTCTCACCAAGGCGGCCGTGTGGAACCTGACGCAGAACCTGGCCCGCGAATGGGCAGGCAGGGGCATCCGGGTCAACGCCCTGTGCCCGGGCTTCTTTCCGGCCGAGCAGAACCGCAAGGTGCTCGACAAGGACCGCATCGCCTCCATCATGCGCCAGACCCCCATGGACCGCTTCGGCGAGGCGGAGGAGCTTGTGGGAGCAACCCTCCTTCTGGCATCGGACAAGGCCGGCAGCTTCATAACCGGAGCCAACCTCGTGGTGGACGGCGGATTCGCCGTCACTTCGATCTGACGGAGCAGAGCATGGAAGCCATCAAGGCCCCCCTGGGGGCATTCCTCGTCCACCAGGGAGAAGGCCGGGACAAGCTGACCGACGCCCTTTCCGGCACGTTGGGTTCGGATGTCGTGGCGGCGTCTCTCGCGCCCGCCGGGGGCGGCGTGGCGGGCGTCATGGACAAAAGCGGAGTGGAGCACGTCTTTTCGGTGACCCCGGGCGCGCCCCTGCTTTCCCTGGCGGAGGGTACGCTCGATCATGCGGGCGGATACTCCCTGTCCTTAGGACGCTCCTGCCCGGCCAACCTGCCCGCGCTCCTGGCCGCCATGCCCTCGCTCACCCCGGGGGCCACCGGGCTCGCCCCCTCCTTCGGCTTCGGAGACCGCATCGGCCTGGCCACCCCCGGCCATGCCGCGGCCATGCGCGCGGCCGGGGAGGGCCTTGTCCCCATCTTCTGCCAGCAATCCATCCGGGAGATGACCCGCACCCGCCGCACACCGCCGGAGGTGATGTCCGACGCCGTCTTCGGGGCGCTGCGCTCCGGCTGGACCGGCCCCACCGGCGCGGACGCCGACCACCTGAAAACCTTCGCGGACGTGGACGTGACCGCCGCGTCCGGCTTCGTCTTCTTCACCATCGATCCCTCCGACCACGTGGACCAGAACGCCGGGGGGTACGACGGGGCGGAACTCGAGAAGCGCTTCGAGGCCATGGTCCAGGCCGGGCAGGGGGGCGCGGAGCAGGCGGCCGGGCTCTACGAGGGCAAATCCTTCGATCTCGGCACGGGCGCGGTCGCCTTCGACAGGCAGACCCTGTACCGGGCCGTGGTGAAGTACGGCCGCGCCCTGGACCACATCCAGGCCATGGCCGCCCACATCGCCGAGGTCCGCGCCGGGAAGCCCTGGGAGATCGAGGTCTCCGTCGACGAGACCGAGGAGCCCACCAGCGTTGCCGAGCATTGCTACATCGCCATGGAACTCAAGCGACGGGGCGTCGCCATCGTGAGCCTCGCCCCGCGCTTCCCCGGAGCCTTCGAGAAGGGCGTGGACTACCGGGGCGACCTGCGCGAACTGCGCGACGTGCTGGCCCGGCACGCCGCCGTGGCCGAGCGCTTCGGCCCCTACAAGCTCTCCCTGCACAGCGGATCGGACAAGTTCGGGGTCTACCCCCTGCTCGCCAAGGCCACCAGGGGCGTCTTCCACGTGAAAACCGCCGGGACCAGCTACCTGGAGGCCCTGCGCGTGGCCTGCCGGGCCGACCCGGACCTGTTCCGCGAAATCGTCGGGTTCTCCCGCGCCCGCTTCGACACGGACAAGGCCAGCTACCACATCTCGGCCGTGCTGGGCGGTTCTTCCCCGCCGGAGCGTCTCGACAAGGGCGTGCTCGAAGCGGCCTACCTCGGCTACGACAACGGCCGCCAGATACTGCACGTCACCTTCGGTTCGGTGCTCACCGCCCCGGGGGCGCGGGGCGGGCCATCCTTCAGGGAGCGCCTGGCGGCCCTGCTCAAGGAACACCGCGCCCTGCACGAGGAAGTGCTTCGCATCCACTTCGAGCGCCACCTGCGACCCCTGACGGGAGCCTAGGCCGAGCATGGAGAGCATCCCGCCCTCAAAGGCCGCCGCCCCCCTGGTGCTGGCCCTCGATGTGGGCTCCACCACCACCCGCGCCGGAGTGTTCGACGCGGGAGGCAGGCTGGTGGAGGGGCTTGCCGCCGCCGCGCCCACCGTCCTGCGCGGCGATCCGGACGGCCAGAACACCGCCGACCCCGACGCCCTGCTGGACGGACTCTTCTCCTGCATCGACCGGGTGCTGGCCGATGCGGGCGACATGGCCCGCTCCATCAAGGCCGTCGGCGGATGCTCCTTCGTCTCCAACCTCATGGCCGTGGACCGCGACGCGCGGCCCATGACCCGGCTCTCCACCTACGCGGACCTGAGTTCCGCCGGGGAGGCGGAGTTCCTGCGCCGCGAGTTGGACGAGGAGCGTTTCAGGCAGCGGACAGGGTGTCGCTTCCACCCCAGCTACGCCGCGCCGCGCCTGCTGCACCTCAAGCGCCACCGGCCCGAGGTGTTCCGTTCGGCGGCAAGGTTCGTCACGCTGGGCGAGTATCTGGAGCTGACCCTCTTCGGGAAGGCCCGCGCCAGCTTCAGCGCGGCTTCCTGGTCCGGACTCCTGGATTCGCGGGAGCTGCGCTGGGATGAGGAGCTGCTGGGCCGCCTGGAGCTCACGCCGTCGCTGTTCTCGCCCCTGGCGGACCTGGACGAGCCCTGCACGGGGCTGGCCGACGGCTGGCACACGCGCTGGCCCGCCCTGGCGAACATCCCGTGGTTCCCCCTGATGGGCGACGGGGCGGCCGCCAACGTGGGCACGGGCTGTGCCTCGCCGGAACGCGTGGCCGTGACGCTGGGCACCACCAGCGCCGTGCGCGCGGTAACGCCCGGCGCGCCCGGCATGCTGCCCAAGGCCCTGTGGCGCTACCGCCTGGACCGTGAACGCTCCCTGCCCGGCGGGGCGCTCACAGAGGGCGGGTCGCTGCCCGCCTGGATGCGCGAGGTGCTGCGCCTGGGCGCTCCGGAGGATGTGGAACGCGAGGTGGCGTCCATGAAGCCTTGCTCCCACGGGCTGACCGTGCTCCCGCTCATGGCGGGAGAGCGCGCGCCGGGCTGGTCCGGCAAGGCCAACGGGGCCGTGCTGGGCATGACCCTGGCCACGCGGCCCGTGGAGATTTTCAGGGCGGGGCTGGAATCGGTGGCCCAGCGCCTGTACATGGTGCTGGAGGAGCTTGCCGCCGTGCTGCCCGGACGATTCACCGTGGTGGCCGGAGGCGGGGCGTTGCGGGCCTCGTCGGCCTGGCGGCGCATCCTCACGGACGCCGTGGGGCGCGAGGTGCTCTTCCCGGACGTGGAGGAGCCGTCCATGCGCGGCGCGGCCCTGATGGCCCTGGAGGCCCTGGGCGTGGTGCGCGACGTGGCCGACCTTCCCGTTCCCGAGGGGACCGCCCTCGCCCCGGACGCCGGGGCCCACGCACTCCACCTGGAGGCCGTCGAGCGCCAGCGCGCGCTCTACGCGCAGGTCATCGCCAACGCATAGGGAGCCCCGCCATGAGCACCCAAGACATCGCCCGGGCGGGGCTGTCCGCCATGGGCCGGAACCGGGCCCCGGTCCGCGCGGACGAGGGGAGCGGACGCCCCATGCAGCACTAAACCATAGCGAGGCCACACCATGAATGCCTTCAATCTGTTCATGCCCACCCGCATCCTTTTCGGTCCCGGGCGCCTCTCCGAGCTGGGCTCGACACCCCACCTGCCGGGCGGCAAGGCCCTTGTGGTCACGGGCGCGAGCGGCGCCATGGAGCGGGCGGGGATCCTGGGCAGGGTGGTCCGAGCCCTGGAAGGCCGGGGCATGGAGGCCGTCGTCTACGCGGGCGTCACGCCGAACCCCGTGGAGTCCTCCATCGACGAGGCGGCGCGTCTGGCGCGCGAGCGCTCCTGCGACGTGGTGATCGGCCTGGGAGGCGGAAGCCCCATGGACGCGGCCAAGGCCGTCGCGGTGGCCGCCACGAATCCCGGCCGTTTCTGGGAGTACGTGCAGCGCGGCACGGGCGGACGCAGGCAGCCCGAGAAGCCGCCGCTGCCGATCGTGACCATCACCACCACGTCGGGCACGGGCTCGGAGTGCGACCCCTGGGCGGTGATCAGCCGCCTGGAGAGCAAGGAGAAGCTGGGCTTCGGGTTCGAGAGCACCATCCCCGCGCTGGCCATCGTGGACCCTGAACTGACCATCGGCCTGCCCCCCGCCCAGACGGCCCACACCGGCATGGACGCCTTCTTCCACGCCGCGGAGACCTTCCTGGCCACGGTGAGCCAGCCAGCCTCGGAGCTTTTCAGCCTGGAGTCCGTGCGTCTCATTTCCAGGCATCTGCCGACGGCCATCAGGGACGGCTCCAACCTGGAGGCCCGCGCGGGCATGGCCTGGGCGGCCACGGCGGCGGGCGTCTGCCAGACGCTTTCGGCCAACATCGTGCACCACCCCATGGAGCACGCGCTCTCGGCCATGAATCCCTCCCTGCCGCACGGCCTGGGTCTGGTGATGCTCTCCCGGGCCTTCTTCGGCATCCTGGAATCCCGCAAGCCGGAGGCCTTCCTGGCGCTGGCCGGGGCCCTGGGCGCGGACGACGGGAAACCCATGCCCTTCGCGCGGGCGCTCGAAGACCTTATCGCGCGGTGCGGACTTGACGGCGAAAGGCTTTCCGGTCACGGCTTCTCGCCGTCCGACGTCCGGGCCTTGACCGACAACGTCTACGCCACGGTGGGACGGCATTTCGACATCACGCCCGTGGCGCTCTCGCGCGAGGACGTGGCGGACGTTTTCACCAAGTCCATGTAAGGGGGACGCCCATGGCAGACGGAATCGGATATCTGGACAAGGGGTTGAGCGAGGCCGAAGTTCGCTCCGTCATGGAGCACGGCGCGCCGAGGAAGGCGTTCGCGGGCAAGCGCGTGCTGGTCCTCACGCCGGACACCACGCGAACCTGCCCCCTGCCCATGATGATCAGGAACCTGGCCGAACTCATGGTCCCCCACGTGGCCTGCCTGGATTTCATGGTGGCCCTGGGCACCCATCAGCCGCTGCCCGAGCGTGAGATCGAGGAACTCTACGGCCTCACGCCCGAGACGCGCGCGCGGCTGCTGCCCGGGTCCAGGCTGTTGAACCACCGCTGGGACCTGCCCGACACCCTCAAGGTGATCGGGCGGCTCTCCGACGAGGACGTGCGCGACATCTCGGGCGGACTCTTCGCCCAGGGCGTCGACGTGGCCATCAACCGCCACGTGTACGACTACGACCTGATCGTGATCCTCGGGCCGGTGTTCCCCCACGAGGTGGCCGGTTTCTCCGGGGGCGACAAGTATCTGTTCCCCGGCGTGGCGGGGGGCGATTTTCTGCACTTCACCCACTGGCTGGGCGCGGTGGTCACCTGCTGGGACACCATCGGCATCCGGCAGACGCCCGTGCGCGAGGCCCTTACGCGGGCGGCCAGGCTGGTCACGGTGCCCAGGCTGTGCATGTCCATGGTGGTGCGCTCCAAGCAGGAGTTGGCGGGGCTCTACGTGGGCGAGACGCGCGAAGCCTGGACCATGGCCACGGAACTTTCCGCCAAGCTGCACATCGTCACCAAGGACAAGCCCTACCACACGGTGCTGGGCACGGCGTCGCACATGTACGACGAGCTGTGGGTGGCGGGAAAGGTGATGTACAAGCTGGAGCCCGTGGTTGCGGACGGGGGCAGGCTCATCATCCACGGCAAGCACATCACGCGCGTCTCGGACACCTGGGGCGAGCTGATCAAAAAGGTGGGCTACCACTCGCGCGACTACTTCCTGAAAAGGATGGACCAGTTCAAGGACGTGCCCTGGGCCGTGCTGGCGCATTCCACGCACGTGCGCGGCCTCGGCCGGTTCGAGGACGGGGTGGAGATGCCGCGCATCGAGGTGATTCTGGCCACGTCCATCCCGGAGGAGGAGTGCCGCCGCATCAACCTGGGGTACATGGACCCGGACGCCATCGACATCGAGGCGTACCGGGGCCGAGAGGACGAAGGCGTCCTGCTCGTGGAGGACGCGGGCGAGGTGCTGCACCGCCTGAAGCCCCGCTGAGCGCCGAGGGGCCGTGCCCGCCAAGGGGAGGCTCCCGCCGGAGCGCGGGCGTCAGCGGCGGGCGGAGCGGGGGCGGTTCACGCTTTCCTCTTCGACTCCGGGAACTCCTCCCTCCTGGGCACGAACACGTCCAGCACGGTGACGACGCCCGGCCCGGGCACGGCCAGGGCGTGGGGGACGTTGGAAGCGATGCGCACCACGTCGCCGCTTCGCACCGGGTGTCGCCTGCCGTCCACGATGAAGACGCCGTGCCCGTTCTGCACGGTGCTGGCCTGCTCGTGAGGGTGGGCGTGGAGGGCGGGCGAGTCGTCCGGCGAGAGCTCCACCAAGGCCAGGGTGTAGCCCGCTCCGTGCACCACCTTGCGCCGGACCCCCCGTGCGGGGATGTCCCATTCCAGATCGTCCCAGTTCAAGTGTTCGCCAGGCATGCGGCAGGCTCCTTGGGTAGACGTCGCGACGCGCCGCCGCGCGTCGCCTGACACTCTAACCGGGCGCGGACCGGCGCACAAGTTCCGTCGGCCCGGCACGGAGTACGGGGCAGGCCTGCCCGGAGGGGAGCGCCGCCAAAAAGAAGGAGGCCCCTCAGTGGGTTACACTGAGAGGCCGTTGTTCTCTTGGTAGCGAGGGAGGGAATTGAACCCCCGACACTGCGGATATGAGCCGCATGCTCTAACCGACTGAGCTACCTCGCCACAAATTGCCGCTCGCGGCAGGAGGGGCTAAGTACACGGTTGCCCTTCCCTTGGCAACCCCCCTTCGCAGGATTTTTCACGAAGGCCAGAAGACGAACACCGCCAGGGCCAGGAGCAGCCGGTACACGGCGAAGGGCCGGAGCGTCATGCGGCTCACCAGGCCGATGAACCACTTCACCGCCAGCCACGCCGAGAAGAAGGCCGTCACGAACCCCACGGCCAGGAACTGGAGGTCGGCCATGCTGAACTCCGCCCAGCTCTTGTAGAATTCGTACCCCGTGGCCGCCAGCATGATGGGCACCGCCGCCACGAAGGAATACTCCGCCGCCAGCTTGCGACGCGAACCCAGGATCATGGCCCCCAGGATTGTGGAGGCCGAACGCGAGAACCCGGGCCACAACGACAGGCACTGGAACAGGCCGATGCCCAGGGCCAGGGCGGGCGATACGTCGTCGAAGTCGTGGTATTTGTCGCGTCCGCCGCGCCTGGACTCCACGATGAGGATCATCACCGCGCCCGCCGCCAGGGCCAGGGCCACCGGCAGGGGGGCGAAAAGATGCGCCTTGATGGCCTTGCGCGCGAAGAGCCCCAGCAGACCGGCCGGGAGGCAGGTGAGAAACAGGAGCATCAGCCCGCGCGTTCCGGTGAAACGCTCGCGCGGCCGGGGGACAACGAGCCCCGCGAAGCGCTCGCGGTACATCACCACCACCGCGAGAATGGCCCCAAGCTGAATGATGATGTCGTACGAGGCGGCCTTCTCTCCCGCATGTCCCAGGAGCGCACCCGTGAGAATGAGATGCCCCGTGGACGACACGGGCAGGAATTCGGTGACGCCCTCGACGATGCCGAGAATGATGGAACTGAGCCAGGGGTCCATGCGATGTCCTTGCTGACGGCGCGGCTGCGGTTCTTAGGGGAATGCGCCAGGCGGCGCGCCGGGCATGGGTACGACGCGCGGGCGATCCTTGCAACCCCTCCGTGCATAAGATACAAAGATGATTGCCGTTTGGTAATGCTTGCAGCACCAGGAGAAACTTCCCATGAGCACCGTGATTCCCCAGTCCGAATTGATGCGTAACGCCGTGTCCTGGGTTTCCGAAGCCCTTGCCAAACCGGGGGCTTCCCTGGCCAAACTCCTGGGGGAGGCGGGCATGCGCTTCAACCTGAGCCCCAAGGAACAGGAGTTCCTCAAAGACTTTTTCAAGGACTCCCAGGCGAACTGACGGCCCGTGCGGCGGGGTCCGCCCGAGCCGCCGCAAACCCAGGATACCCAGGCATGACCCCCATTCTCCAGCGGGCCGTCTCCAAGGCCACTTGGCGGCTTCTGCCGTTTCTTTTCGTGCTCTACATCGCGGCCTACCTGGACCGCATCAACGTGAGCTTCGCGGCCCTGGGCATGAACAAGGACCTCGGCCTGGACCAGGCCGCCTACGGCTTCGGCGCGGGCATCTTCTTCCTGGGCTACGTGCTCCTGGAGGTGCCCAGCAACCTGGTGCTGGCGCGCGTGGGCGCCAGGCGCTGGATCGCGCGGATCATGGTCAGCTGGGGGCTTGTGACCATGGCCCTGGCCTACGCCCAGGGGCCGGTCTCCTTCGCGGCGCTGCGCTTCCTGCTGGGGGCGTGCGAGGCGGGGTTCTTTCCCGGGATCATCCTCTACCTCACCTACTGGTTCCCCCACGCCAGCCGGGCGCGGGCCGTGGCTCTGTTCATGACCGCCACGCCCGTGGCGGGTCTGGTGGGCAGCCCCCTCTCGGGCTGGATCATGGGGCTGCACGGCGTCTGGGGCCACACGGGCTGGCAGTGGCTCTTCCTGCTGGAGGGGCTGCCAGCCGTGCTCCTGGGCGTGGCGGTGTGGTTCACCATGCCCGCGGGACCGGCCAAGGCCGCATGGCTGACCCCCGACGAGCGCCAGGCCCTGGCCGGGGCGCTGGAAGCCGAGGGCGCGGACGCCGGGCCGGGACGCCTGCACGGCGTGCGCCAGGGGCTGACAAGCCCCGTGGTGTGGCTCTTCGGCTTCATCTACTTCTGCTCGGTGCTGGCCATGTACGGCCTGGTGATGTTCCTGCCCCAGATCGTGGCCCAGGTGACCGGGGGCGACGCCCTGTCCGTGGGCTTTCACGTGATGGTGGCCTACGGGTTCGCGGCGGTGGGCATGGTGCTCATCGGAGCGAGTTCGGACCGCTTCGCGGAGCGGCGCTGGCACGTGATCGGCTCCATGGGCCTGTGCCTGTGCGGCATGGTGGCCCTCTCGGCGGCCACGGGCCTGGCGGGCGTGCTGGCCGGGGCGAGCCTGGCGGCCATGGGCATCTGGGGCGTGCTGGGGCCGTTCTGGGGCATGGCCACGCGCTGCCTGGGCGGCGCGGCCGCCGCGGCGGGCATCGCGCTCATCAACTCCCTGGGCAACGTGGGCGGCTTCCTGGGGCCGTACCTGATGGGCTGGGTGAAATCCAACACCGGGCACTACTCCGAGGCCTTCCTCTACGTTGCCGCTGTGATCCTCCTGGGCATGGCCTCGGCGCTCCTGGTGCGGCAGCCCCGACGCAACGGCTGAGACCCCGCGCGGCCCGGCCCTGCTGCCGTCTGACGGGGCAGGCCTTCCGAAGCCTTCCGCCGGACAACGGATCGCTCATGGGGTCGGGGCAGCCCCCGGCATCCATTCGAGCCCCATGTCCTTCTCGGCCATGCGTTTGGCCAGGGCCATCTGTTCGGCCCGGCAGGTGGCCTTGCCGTCGAGCATGGCGGCCGTGACGGCGCGCAGGATCTGGGCGTAGCGCGGCCCGGGCGGCAGGCCCATGGCCTTCAGGTCCGCCCCGGCCAGTTCCACGCGCAGGGTGCGCAGGGTGGTCAGGAAGAGCGAGATGGAGCGCTGCACGGTCTCCTTGGGATTGCGCGCCATGAGGTAGAGCACGCCTTCCAGGGGCAGGTCCTTGAGCAGGAAGTAGAGTTCGCTGTGCAGCCCGCGCCGGTAATCCCACTCGAAAATCTGCTGCGCCGTGTTGCGGATGGAGTGGCGCAGGGCCAGGAAGCTCTCCTCCAGATGTTTGGAGAAGCCCAGGCGGCGGGCCACGCCCTGCACCTGGTCGTCCTCCATGCCGGCGCACAGGCCCAGGAAGTAGATGCGCCAGACCTCGGGCTTGGGCTCCACGTAGAGCAGGGCATACCACGTGATGACGCGCTCGGCCTCGGCGAGCACCTCGTCCTTGCGCGGGTCCAGGGCCAGGTCCGGGTGGATGGCGGCCAGGAGCTTGAGTTCGTCCATGCGCCGGATGCTGGCCAGGGGCCTGTCGTCCTCCATGATGTGGCGCATCTCGTGGAACACGCGCGGCCCCGAGAGCTTGTGCACGAACTGGTTGGCGATGGCGTTTCTGATGAGACGTTCGGTCTGCGCGCCGATCTTGAAGTGGAAGCGCTGCTCGAAGCGGATGGCCCGCAGGATGCGCGTGGGGTCCTCCACGAAGGAAAGGGAGTGCAGCACGCGGATCATGCGGTCCTTGAGGTCGCGCTGGGCGTCGAAGAAGTCCACGAGCCTGCCGAAACGCTCGGGCGAGAGGTGGATGGCCAGGGCGTTGATGGTGAAGTCGCGCCGGTAGAGGTCCATCTTGATGGAGGAGAGCTCCACCGTGGGCAGAGCCGCCGGATACTCGTAGTATTCCAGGCGCGCGGTGGCCACGTCCACGCGGTTGCCGTCGTGCAGAAGCACGGCGGCGGTCTGGAACTTGTGGTGGCTCTTCACGCGTCCGCCCAGCTCCCGCGCCATGGCCTCGGCGAAGAGGATGCCGTCGCCCTCCACCACCAGGTCCAGGTCCAGGTTGGGCCTGCCCAGGATGAGGTCGCGCACGAAGCCGCCCACCACGTAGGCCTCGTAGCCCATGGACTTGGCCAGGCTTCCCGCCCGCTTGAGCAGGGCCAGCAGGCCCTTGGGCAGGCGGTCGCGCAGGTGCCCGGCCATGCTGCGCTCGCCGCGCCTGCCCGCGCCCACGGTCTCGGGGATGCGCGCGGGCTCGCGCACGAGCACGTTGATCAGGTCCGTGCGCGTCACCACGCCTGCCACCTTGCCGTTCTCCACCACGGGGACCAGGCGCTGGCGTTGGTTCAGGATGATCTCTGTGATGCGGTAGAGCTCCGTGGCGGGCGCGACGCACAGCGCGCCGTGCACCATGTACTCCCCGGCCTGGGAGCCGCCCAGGCCGTGCTTGACGGCCTTGTCCACGATGTCGTGCTCCAGGATGCCCACGCATTGCCCGTCTCCGGCGTCCAGCACGGGCACGGCCTTGAGGCCGAAGTGGGTCATCACCTCGTCGGCCTGGGCCAGGGTCTGGTCCTCGCGCACGGTCTTGGCCGGGGCGCTCATGAGCGAGGCGGCCAGGATCTGCGGGTTCACCTGGGAGTAGAGCAGCCCGAAGAGGTCTTCCCGGGCCTGGGTGAGGGTCTTGTCCTTGAGGGAGGCCGAGGCGGCGTAGGCGTGGCCGCCGCCGCCCAGCGAGGCGCAGATGCGGCCCACGTCCACGTCGGCGGTGCGCGAGCGGGCCACCAGGTGCACGCGGTCCTTCATGAGGGCCAGGGCGAAGAGCACCCGTATGTTCTGCATGTCCATGAGCTTGTGGGCCAGAAGGGCGAAGTCGCCCACGTAGTTGTCCATGGCGGTCTGGGCCACCACCACCTCCACGCCGTTGATGTCGTAGGTGGCGGCGGATTCGATGAGCGCGCTCATGATGGTGATCTGCTCGGCCGAGAGCTCGCGGGTGAGCAGCTCCGAGAGGGTGGCCATGTCCATTCCCTGGGATTTGAGCCACGCTCCGGCCTGGAAGTCCTCCTCCACGGTGGATGTGAAGGTGAAGGAGCCCGTGTCCTCGTAGATGCCCAGGGCCAGGAAGGTGGCCTCGTCGGGGGTGAGGGAGAGCCCCCTCTCCCGGATCAGGTGCGTGAGGATGGTGGTGGTGGAGCCCCAGGGCCTGACCACGCTCACCTGTCCGGGAACGTCCTCCTCGGTGTCGGGGTGGTGGTCGTAGAGGTGCACCTCCACGCCCGGGCGCTCCAGGAGCGGGGCCACGTGGGAGACGCGGGAGCGCTGGCGCGTGTCCACGAGCACCAGGGTGCGCACGGAGTCGGGGTCGATGTCCTTGAAGGTCTTGAAGTTGAAGAGGTAGGTGGCGCTCTGGATGAAGAAGTTGCGAAGGTTCTTCTCCTGGCTGCCGGGGAAGATGAGCGTGGCGTCCGGGTAGAGCTTGCTGGCGGCGATCATGGCGGCCAGGGCGTCGAAGTCTGCGTTGATGTGGGCGGTTACGACCGTGGGAGCGGACAAGCCCTTGGCAGGCTTGGGGATCATGAATCCTTCCTTGAAGTCTTGGACGCCCCGGCCGGGGCCTTGGAGCGGGGATGGTGGCTTCTGTGCACCCCCATCAGGCGTTCGGCCTGCACGTGGGTGTAGATTTCGGTGGCGGAGATGTCGGCGTGGCCCAGGAGCAGTTGCACGGTGCGCAGGTCGGCCCCGCCTTCCAGGAGGTGGGTGGCGAAGGAGTGGCGCAGGCTGTGGGGGGAGATCTCCTTGCGGATGCCCGCCTCAAGAGCATAGCGCTTGATGAGCTTCCACACGGCCTGGCGCGTGAGCCCCTTGCCGGAGCGGTTGAGGAAGAGCACGTCCTGCACCGGGCGGAAGGCCTGGCGCACGGTCTGGAGGTAGCGGGCGAGCAGGTCCTGGGCCAGGGCGTGGATGGGGGCCAGACGCTCCTTGGAGCCCTTGCCGAAGACGCGCAGCACGCCGGTCTGGGAGTCGAAGTCCAGGGGAGTGAGGCTCACCAGTTCGGAGACGCGCAGCCCCGCCGCGTAGAGCAGTTCCAGCATGGCCCTGTCGCGGAAGCCCAGGGGCGTGGAGAGGTCCGGGCGGGAGAGCAGGGCGTCCATCTCCTCGCGCGTGAGCACGTCGGGCAGGGTGCGCGGCAGCTTGGGCGTTTCGATGAGCGCGGCGGGGCTGGCCTCCAGCCATCCCTCGGCCACGGCGTGGGCGTAGAAGCCGCGCATGCTGGAGAGCATGCGCGCCAGGGAGCGGCTCGTGAGCCCCTTCTGGCGCAAAAACATCAGATAGAGGAAGATGGTCTGGTCGGTGGCGGTCTCCACGGAAGAGGCGCGCACCTCCAGGAACTCGTGGTACTGGAGCATGTCCTGGGAATAGGCCGCAAGGCTGTTCTCGGAGAGCCCCTTCACCACCAGGAGGTGTTCGAGCCAGGCGTCCACCCACGGGTGGGGCGCGCCGCGCTGCTGTTTGGTTTTAGTTGACACCGCAGGTGGCCTCTTTTTATGACCGGGGCTCGTTTTATCCCATTTCTCGCGCCCGCGCGCAACCGCCCAAGGAGCGTAACATGCCTCAGTTCGCGATGGCCGACCGCCTGGCCGCACTCCCCCCATATCTCTTCGCCGAAATCGACCGCGTCAAGAACGAGGTCAAGGCCCGCGGCGTGGACATCATCAGCCTGGGCATCGGCGATCCCGACATGCCCACCCCGGACTTCATCATCGAGGCCCTGCACGCGGGCGCCAAGAAGGCCGAGAACCACCAGTACCCCTCCTACGTGGGCCTGCGCAGCTTCCGGGCCGCCGTCTCCAAGTGGTACCAGGGCCGCTTCGGCGTGGACCTGGACCCCGACAACGAGGTGGTGAGCCTCATCGGCTCCAAGGAGGGCATCGCCCACTTCCCCCTGGCCTACGTGAACCCCGGGGACCTGGTGCTGGTGTGCACCCCCAACTACCCCGTGTACAACGTGGCCACGGGCTTCGCGGGCGGCGTCACCAAGTTCCTGCCCCTCACCGACGCCAACGACTTCCTGCCCGACCTGGACGCCGTCTCCGACGCCGAATGGGCCAAGGCGAAGATGATCTTCACCAACTTCCCCAACAACCCCACCTCGGCCTGCGCGCCCAAGAGCTTCTACGAGAAGCTGGTGAAGAAGTGCCGCGAGACCAACACCATCCTGGTGGCCGACGCGGCCTACACCGAGATGTACTACAACGAGGCCGCCAAGCCCATCTCCGTGTTCGAGATCCCCGGGGCCAAGGACGTGGCCATCGAGTTCCACTCCCTCTCCAAGACCTACAACATGACCGGCTGGCGCATCGGCATGGCCGTGGGCAACGAAGGTCTGGTGAAGGGCCTGGGCAAGATCAAGGAGAACGTGGACTCCGGCATCTTCCAGGCCGTGCAGGAGGCGGGCATCGCCGCGCTGGAGCAGGGCGACCCCTACGCCGAGAAGTTCCGCGCCGTGTACAAGGAGCGCCGCGACGCCCTGGCCGCAGGCCTCAAGAAGCTGGGCATCGAGTTCCGCCTGCCCGAGGCCACCTTCTACTTCTGGTGCAAGGTGCCCAAAGGGTACGACTCCAAGGGCTTCGTGACCAAGGTGCTCCAGGAGACGGGCGTGGTGCTCACCCCCGGCAACGGCTTCGGCTCCCCCGAGGCGGGCGAGGGCTACTTCCGCATCGCCATGACCGTGGGCAAGGATAAGCTCGAGGAAGCCCTGGCCCGGCTGGCGAAGATCTAGCGCAGGGCAGGGCGACGCTCCGCCGCACGGCGGGAGCGCGAGAGCAGATGACGAAAGCCCCGGAGCGGCATGGCCGCCCCGGGGCTTTTTCGCGTTTCACGGGTCCTGCGCGGGCAGCACGTTGGCCCGTCACGGACGGGCTGCAAGGAAGCCCTACGTCACCCCGGGAGTCTGCCGGATCAAGGACGCCGCCCGACTTCTCCGGGCAGTTCCAAATCCGCCGCGCCCCCGGGGCGCTCAGTGCAGGATGACGCCGATCTTGCTCAGTCCCTCGCGCACGGCCACCACGCTCCAGTTGCGGCCGCAGCATTTGGCGTACTGGTAGAGCGCGCCGAAGTCGTCGCGGGGGTTGAAGTCGTCGAAGACCACGACCGTTCCCTTCCTGATGAGCGGGTCCAGGGTCATCAACACGTAGAGCGTGGACGAGAAAAGGTCCGCGTCCATGTGCAGCACCAGCTGGTTCTGCGGCCGGAAGTCCGCCAGGAAGGCGTTGAGCGTCTGGTTGAACCAGCCTTTGATGAAGCGCACGCGGGGGTCGTCGATGTCGGGGATTTCTCCGTTGGTGGTGAACGCGCCCTTTTCCTTCTGCCCTCCCACCCAGTCCTCGGGCAGACCCTCGAAGCTGTCGAAGCCGAAGAAGCGTGAGCGCTCGTGGCGGTTCACGCCGAGCCACTGGCCCATGCTCTGGCCACGGTAGACGCCGAATTCCAGGAGGTCGATGGGGCGGTTGCCCACGGCCTTGTCGTGAACGGCCTGATAGAGGACGTGCCTGTCCTTGTATTCGTAGTTGATGGGCACGACCTTCTTCAGCTTCTCGGGCATGATCACGTTGAAGAGCGTGTCGTAGTATCCCTGCTCGAAGAAGTTGTGATCCTTGGCGAGGAAGGCGCGCGCGGCGTTCATGGCGATGTACTGGCCGGCCGGGTTCATGGTTCCCCCTGTCGTTCGTGTTCGGGCTGTGCGGCTTCCGCCGTGGCCGCCTGCAGAGCCGGTTTCGTGCTTGTGGACCGCTTCCGATGTTTTCCGGCTGCTCTAGGGCAGCAGGAAGTTCGGGAATTTCTGCCGGGTGGTGCGCCAGTCGCCCTGGGGCTGGTAGCTTGGGCCGGGATCGGCCGCTCCGGGCACGGTGGCCACGGTGGGGCGCACGTTGCTCTGTCCTGGCGTCTGCTGCTCCATGAGGTAGGCCACTGGCCTGCTCATGGGGATGACCCGGCTGGTCTTGGCCAGAACGTCGTTGTTGCGGGCGTCGATGGCCTCCATGTTGAAGCGAACGCCCTGAGGCGAGGCCACGTAGGTGCCCGTGACCACGAGGGTGCCCTGGAAGCGCCTGGTGGCCAGGGCGCGGGCGTCGCGCGTGAGCATGAACTCGCCCTGGCTTTTGTCGAACACCACCTCGGAGGTCTTGCGCACCTCCTGCACGTAGTAGCCGCGCGCCGTGAGGGCCTGGGCCGTCTGCTCGGCCACGGCCCGGGCCAGAGGGGCGGCCTGTGTCAGGTTGTTCAGGTCGGCTGGCGTGGCCACGATCACCCACTGGAGCCCGCGCGTGGTGGTGTGGTCGAAGCCCAGGCGCGCGGCCAGCTGGGCGTCCAGGTCGTCGGCCATGGCCTGGGCGGCCTGGGGGTAGTACTCGTTCATGTCCGGCTTCTTGTTGTTCCAGGGCATGGACTCGCCGACCCCCTGGACCAGATAGGCCATCTCGCCGTTGGCCATGGGCGCGCAGGCGGAGAGCGCAAGCAGGGTGAGCAAGGCGTAGGGTTTCATGACTGTGCTCCTAGCGAAGGGCTTTGAGGGCCCGGTCGGCCGCGTCGATTTCGGAGTCGCAGCGGCGTTCGAGGTCCATGTCCCTGGCGGTGGCCTTGGCCAGCTGGAAGTGCTCCCTGGCCAGCAGGTAGCGTCCTTCCTGCTTGTAGCGCAGGCCCAGGGCGAAGTGGTCCAGGCTCGACGCGTCCTGGGGGATGACGATGGTGGAGCTGCCCTGGCAGGCTGCCAGGGCGAGCGCCAGAAGGATGACGGCTGGGCGCATGGCGGCCTCCTACTGGGGAGCCGGGGCCGGGGCCGGCTGGGGTTGCGCTTCCGGAGCGGGTTTTGCCTGGGCCGGTTTCTTGGTCTGGGGGGCCTTGGCGGCCGCGTCCACGGGCTCGCAACCGGGAGGGCAGGGCTGCGCGGTCTTTTTTGGGGTCTTGCGCGGCGGGGCCTTCTTGGGAGCGGGCGCGTAGGGGGTGGCCTGGCGCGCGCCGGACCCTGGCGGGTCGTTCACGTCTCGCGCGCCGATGAGCGTGGGCGGCGTGGGGCGTAGCCCCGTGGGATCGGGCAGGCCCAGGATGCGTCGCAGCACGGGGGTCATGGGCATGAGCACCGAGCCCGTGCGCAGCACGCGCCCGCCGGGTTCCACCAGCCGGGCGTTGACGAACACCGTGTCGCGGTCCACGTAATAGGAGCCAGCCAGCACGGCCAGCTGTTCGGCGGGTTTGCCTTTCTTCGAGCGCGCCGGGGCGGGGGCCTTGCCTCTGGCGTCGCGCACGGCGAAGCCCCGGCTGGAGAGTTCGTAGGTCATCTGTTCGCCCAGGAGCCTGCCGAAGGGCGTGGCCGCGCGGCTGTCCTGCTCCACGAAGGCCGACGGAATGCTGACGACTCCTCCCAGGGACCCCATGCCCGTGGGGCCGCCGGTGATCTGGGCGGCCAGTTCGCGCGCGAAGAGCCGGATTTCCTCGGCGTCGTTCATGGAGACGGGCGGCTTGGCGGCCGGACCGGGGGCGTAGTCCACATAGCCGCCCTTGCCGTCGGGAACCAGGTAGCCCTGGCGCGCGCCGGTGGTGTCGCGCACGTTCACCGACACTCCGTTGACGGTGATGGAGCGCGGCGTGGAGACCTCCATCTGCGCGCCGGGGTTCACCGGCCCCACGGTCTGGGCGTGTGCCGCCTGGGCGGCGAGGAGCAGGGCGGCGAGTGTGGCGGCGCGCATTGGCGGATCCTCCGGGAGAATTTGGCGGCCCGATGGGCCGGGCTTGCGTCCGGCGGCGGATTCTGCCGCCGGGCGGGGCGCGCTTACCTCCTGGCAAAGACCGTGCCGTTGCTGACGCTACGGGGCTGCCGGGGTGGCTCTCCCGGGCGACGCGGACGTGGGATTGTCCGGATCCGAGGCGGTCGCTGCGAAAGCCCTTGCGGATTTCTCTTGAAAATGGTTTATCAAATGAGAATGTTCCGCGCGTCCGACGGGTGCGCACGAACCATAAACCAAACTGTAAGGAGTTGACATGACTCAGAAAAACGGCGTGTACAAGTGCGATCTGTGCGGCAATATCGTGGAAGTGCTCCATCCCGGCGGCGGCGATCTGGTCTGCTGCGGCCAGCCCATGAAGTATTTCGAGGAAAACACCGTGGACGCGGCCAAGGAAAAGCACGTCCCGGTGATCGAGAAAACCGCCACGGGTTACAAGGTCATGGTGGGCAGCGTTGCGCACCCCATGGAAGAAAAGCACTACATCGAGTTCATCGAGCTCATCGCCGACGGCAAGGTCTACCGCCAGGACCTGCTGCCCGGCCAGAAGCCCGAGGCCGAGTTCTGCGTGCAGGCCGAGAAGGTGGCCGTGCGCGAGTACTGCAACATCCACGGGCTGTGGAAGTCGGAGGCGTAGAGGCATGCTGCACGACAAGATGGATGCCGCTCTCAACGAGCAGGTGAAATGGGAGCTGTGGTCCTCCTACCTCTACCTCTCCATGTCCAGCTACTTCCAGGACATGGGGCTCGCCGGTTTCGCCAACTGGATGAAGGTGCAGGAGCAGGAGGAGAAGTTCCACGCCGACAAGTTCTACAACTACACCATCGAGCGCGGCGGGCGCATCCGGCTCCAGACCCTGGAAGCTCCCCCCAGCGACTGGAAGACCCCCCTGGCCGCCTTCGAGGACACCCTGAAGCACGAGCAGGGCGTCACCGCGCGCATCAACGGCCTTATGGACCTGGCCATCGAGCTCAAGGACCACGCCACGGTGTCCTACCTGAAGTGGTTCATCGACGAGCAGGTGGAAGAAGAGGCCAGCGTGCAGGACATCCTGAACAAACTCAAGCTGGTGGAGGGCAATCCCTCGGCCCTGTACATGCTGGACAAGGAGTTGGCCACCAGGGTCTTCACGCCTCCGGTGGCGTAGCCATGGCCGTGGAGGCCGCCGCGTCGGCGCTGTGCAGGCTCCTGGAGCTTCAGAGCGAGGCCATGGACTTCTACGACATGGCCAAGGAGCGTTGTCCGGCCGAAGTGGCGCGCGCGGTCTTCGCGGTTCTGGGGCGCGACAAGCGCCGCCTCACGGCGAAACTCGCGGCGGTGCAGGCCGCGTTGCGCGCGGGGCAGAGCCTCGCCACGGCCTGTGCTCTGGTGGAAAACGGGGGCGGGAAGGCGGCTTTCCCGCCAGGACTCCTGGAGCGTGGGGAAACCTGCCTCCAGGACGACCAGATGCTCACCGTCGCCTTCCGCCTGGAGGAGGCCTGCCTTCGTCACCTGGAGAACTCCCTTCTGGACGCGAGCGATACCCAGGAGCGGTTCATCCTGGATCAGGCCCTTGAAGAAGAGCGCAGACACTGGGTGTTGCTCTCGGACCTGCGCCAGTATCTCGAAAGGCCCGCAGGCTCGTCCGGCAACGATTAACCAGACGGCCGCAGGGAATCCCCGCGGCCGTCTGGCTGCCTTCAAAATCGGCTTGGCGGCCTTGAGACGGCCCAGCGCGGAGCGCATTCCGGAGCAGGGCGGCTATGCCGCCCGCAAGCGGCTCTCGCGAACCACGGCAACGGGGTTCATCATCTGGCAGGCGGCCGCCGGGCTTCCCGGCGGCCGTTTTCACTACGGCCCGGGAGGGCTTCATGAGCGCATCGAGCGTCACGGTTCTTGTGGGTGGCGAAGCGGGGCAGGGGCTCGTCACCGTGGGGGATTTCCTGGCAAAGGCCCTGGTGCGGGCTGGTTACGAAATCCTGGTGGTGCAGGATTACCTGTCGCGCATCCGGGGAGGGCACAACACCTACTGCGTGCGCGTGAGCCCCGACCCCGTGCACGCCCCGCCCGAGAACGTGGACCTCCTCGTGGCCCTGGACCAGGCCAGCCTGGCCCTGCATGGCCCGCTCCTGAGTCCGGGGGGCCTGGCCCTGGCCGGGGAGAAAACCGACCTGGGCGGCCTGCCCGGCCTCAATGTGCCGTATTCCCGGCTGTGCCCCCGGCCGGTCCATGAGAACATGGCCGCCCTTGGCGTGCTGGCCGGTCTCTTGTGCCTGGAGCGTTCCTGGCTGGAGGGGCTCATCACCGAGCGCTTCGCGGCCAAGGGCGGGGACGAGGCGGCCCTGAACCTCAAGGTATTCTCCGACGCCCTGGACTGGACCAGGGAGAGCGGCGCAAGCTTCGCCTGCCTGCCGCCCCCGATGCGGCGGGAGAAGCGGCTGTTCCTGAACGGCAACGAGGCCATCGCCCTGGGGGCCATGGCGGCTGGCGTCAATTTCTGCTCCTTTTATCCCATGACTCCGGCCACATCCGTGGCGGCGGCCCTGGTGGCTCCCGGCGGGCGCATGGGCGTGCTCACCGAGCAGGCCGAGGACGAGATCGCGGCCGTGAACATGGCCCTGGGCGCATCGGCTGCCGGGGCGCGCGTTCTCGTGCCCACCTCGGGGGGCGGCTTTGCCCTCATGGTGGAGGGGGTGAGCCTGGCGGGCATGATCGAGACGCCCCTCACGGTGGTGCTGGCCCAGCGTCCCGGCCCGGCAACGGGGTTGCCCACGCGCACCGAGCAGGGCGACCTGAACCTGGTCGTTCACGCCGGGCACGGCGATTTCCCGCGCGCCGTCTACGCCCCCGGGACACCCGAGCAGTGCTTCGACCTGACGTTTCGCGCCGTGAACCAGGCCGAGAAGTGGCAGAGCCCCGCCTTCGTGCTCACCGACCAGTACCTGGCCGACTCCTACCGCGCCGTGGCCCCTTTCGATCTGGAAGCCCTGCCGCCGCTGGACTTGCCCGGGCTGGAGACCCCGGACCCGCACGGCTACGAGCGCTACGCCCTCACCGAAAACGGCGTCTCGCCGCGCCTGATTCCCGGATTCGGGGAGCACCTCGTGGTGCTCGATTCCGACGAGCACACCCCCGACGGACACATCACCGAGGACCTGGGCGTGCGCGTGCGCATGGTGGACAAGCGCCTGCGCAAGGGACGCGGCCTGGAGGCCGACGCCGTCGCCCCCTCCCTTGCGGGCGATGCGGCCCCCGAGGTGCTCCTGGCCTGCTGGGGGTCGAGCCTGGGGGCCTGCCTGGAGGCGGCCCAGACCCTGCGGGAGCGGGGCACGTCCGCCGCCGTGCTGCATTTTTCCCAGGTTTGGCCTCTTGTCCCGGAGAGCTTCCTGCCGGTCCTCGAAGGCGCGGGGCGCGCCGTGATGGTGGAGGGCAACCCCTCGGGGCAGCTGGCCAAGCTGATCCGCCAGGAGACGGGCTTCGCCTTCCACGGGCTGGTGACGCGTTACGACGGACTGCCCTTCACCGCGGGGTATATCCTTGCGCGCCTCGGGAGCCCGCAAGGAACTTCGACCGTCGCCGGAGAGGAGGTGTCGGCATGATCCCCATCGACCGCTACGGCAACATCGAGACCGCCTGGTGCCCCGGCTGCGGCAACCACGCCATCCTGGGGGCGGTGAAGAAGGCCCTCTCCCGGCTGGAGCTGGCCCCGCACCAGGTGCTGTTGTGTTCGGGCATCGGCCAGGCGGCCAAGGCCCCGCACTATCTGCGCTGCAACTGTTTCAACGGCCTGCACGGACGCGGCCTCCCCCCCGCCCAGGGCGCGGCCCTGGCCAATCCCGGGCTCGCGGTGATCGCCGAGAGCGGCGACGGGTGCAGCTACGGCGAGGGCGGCAACCACTTCCTGGCCGCCATGCGCCGCAACGTGGGCATGACGCTCCTCGTCCACGACAACCAGATCTACGGCCTGACCAAGGGGCAGGCCAGCCCCACCACGGCCCAGGGGCAGGTCACCAAATTCCAGCCGGGCGGCGCGCCCTCCCTGGCCTTCCCGCCCCTGGCCGTGGCCGTGACCCTGGACGTGCCCTTCGTGGCCAGGGGCTTCTCTGGCGATCCGGAGCACCTGGCCGGACTGATCGAGCAGGCCGTGCGCCACCCGGGCTTCGCCCTGGTGGACATCCTCCAGCCCTGCGTCTCCTTCAACAAGGTGAACACCTTCGCCTGGTACAAGAGCCGCTGCTACAAGCTGGGGCCGGAGCACGACCCCACGGACCGCCGCGCGGCCCTGGACAAGGCCCTCGAGTTCGGGGAGCGCATCCCCCTGGGCGTGGTGTACAGGGGCGAGCGCGCGCCCTACCGGCCGGACCCGCGCGTGCGCAGGCCCCTGGCCACCTCGCGGCCGGACCTGGTCAAGCTGGCGAAGATCCTGGAGGAATACGCCTGAGACGGCGCGCCGCCCGCGGCGAACGCAAGACCCCTAACGACAGAACCATCCGGCCCGGCCGTCCTCGTGGCGTCCGGGCCGTTTCAGAAGAGGACGCCATGGACAAGTTCGCGCTCTTCGCCTTCCGGGGCGAAATCCCCTGTTTCGTGCACGTGATGCTCAACGCCATCGACCTGCGCGAGAAGGGGTATGAAGTTCAAGTGATACTTGAAGGGGAATCGGTCAAGGTGGTGTCCGAACTGGCCCGGGAAAGCCATCCCATGCACGCGCTTTTCGAGCGCACCAAGAGCCAGAACCTCCTGGCCGGCGCATGCCGCGCCTGCGCCCATCAACTGGGCGCGCTGGAGGCAGTGACCCGCGAGGGATTGCCGATCCTGGACGAGATGCACGGCCACGCGGGCATGGCGGGATGGATCGCCAAAGGCTATGCGGTGATCACCTTCTAGCGGAACCGGGCAGGCTGTGGCGGGTCGTCGATACGACGAGGCGCGTCCGCCCGGCGCGTATCCGGCCGGTGGACGGGGTCGTCCGTCTGCTCCGGCGCGCGGGACCACGGCGGTCGAAGCCCCGACGCCATCGGCCGCCACGCGATGCCGGTTCTTGCGGTGCGCGCCATCGCGAGGCGCACAGGCGGTAACGACGGCGCGGAACGCGAAAGCGCGTCAGGCCGACTCAGCGCGCGGGTTGGCCGAAGGCGGCGCTTCGCGCCGGGGCCTCAGCCCCTGGGGCGCACCGGCAAGGCGCGCGGGGCGAGCTCCCCGGAGGCGATGGTCACGGCTCGTCCGCCCAGGCGTACACGCACGCCGTCCAGTTCCACGAGCACCGTGCCGCCGCGCGACGAGGCCTGGTAGCCCGTGAGTTCGTTCGCGCCCAGCCGCTTCGACCAGTAGGGCCCAAGGAAGCAGTGGGCGCTTCCCGTGACGGGGTCCTCGTCGATGCCCGCGGCGGGGGCGAAGAAGCGTGAAACGAAATCCGCCCCGGGCCTCTCGGCCCGGCTGGTGACGATGAGCCCCCGGCCGCCCAGGGCGCGCACCCGCGCCAGGTCGGGGGCCAGGCCCAGCACGGCCTCCTCGCTTTCCAGCTCCACCAGCAGGTCCATGCGGTTGCGCTGCGCGCCCACGATGCGCGCGCCCAGGGCCTGGGCCAGCCCGTCGGGCACGGGAAGGGGGTGGCCCGGCTCGGCCGGGAAATCCAGCCAGATGAGGCCCTGCTTGCCGGGCGTGGCCGAGAGCCTGCCGCTGGCGGTCTCGAAGCGGATGGTCTCGCCCGGAGGGGCCATGCCGCCGCTCCAGAGCACGTGGGCACTGGCCAGGGTGGCGTGGCCGCAGAGGTCCACCTCCACGGAGGGGGTGAACCAGCGCAGGCCGAAACATTCCTCGCCGCTCACAAGGAACGCCGTTTCGGAGTGGTTCAGCTCCCGGGCCAGGGCCTGCATCCACTCGGCAGGCGCCGGGCGGTCCAGCAGGCAGACTCCGGCGGGGTTGCCGGTAAAGGGGGCTTCCGCGAAGGCGTCAACGGTCCAGAGGCGTGTGGCCATGACGGGTCCTTTCGATCAATCGTACTTCACGGCGCTGAAGCGCATGAGCTTGTCCCAGGTGTGGTGGGATTCGATGCGGCGCATGGTGCCGGTCTTGCCGCGCAGCACCAGGGAGTGGGTGACCGCGCCGCTTCCGGAGAAGGAGACGCCCTCCAGCCAGGTGCCGCCGGAAATGCCCGTTGCCGCGAAGAAGGTGTCGGGGCTGGTGACCAGTTCCTCGGCGGTGAGCACGCGTTTCAGGTCGACCCCGGAGTCCAGGAGGTTTTGGCGCTCCGAATCGGACTGGGGGTCCAGCCGGGCGAACATCTGGCCGCCCACGGCGCGGATGGCGCAGGCGGAAAGCACGCCCTCGGGGGTGCCTCCGGTGCCCATCATCACGTCCACCATGTCTTTGGGGTCCAGGGCCATGAGGGAGCCGGCCACGTCGCCGTCGGTGTGCAGCTGGATGCGCGCCCCGGCAGTGCGGATGTCCGCGATGAGCTGCTGGTGGCGGGGCTTGTCCAGCACGAAGACCACCAGGTCGTCCACGTCCTTGCTGAGGGCCTTGGCCACGGCCTTGAGGTTGTCGGCCACGGGGGCGTCCAGGTCCACGGCGTCGCGCGCGGCCGAGGGAACCACGAGCTTTTGCATGTAGAAGCTGGGGCCGGGGTCGAACATGGAGCCGCGCGGGGCCACGCCCACCACGGAGATGGCGTTCGGGCGGCCATAGGCCAGCAGGCGCGTGCCCTCCACGGGGTCCACGGCCACGTCCATGGCCGGTCCCGTGCCGGTGCCCACCTCTTCGCCGCCGTAGAGCATGGGGGCCTCGTCCTTCTCGCCCTCGCCGATGACGATGACGCCCGCGATGTTGATGGTGTCGAAGGAGAGGCGCATGGCGTCCACGGCCGCCTGATCGCCCGCGTTTTTGTCGCCTCGGCCCAGCCAGCGGGCGCTGGAAAGGGCCGCGGCCTCGGTGACGCGCACCAGGTCTAGGGCGAGGTTGCGGTCGGGTGCTTCCATGAACGATTCCTCCCTTGGGTCGAGTGGCTGCAAGACTAGTGGAATTCCAAAGCCGCGTAAAGACGAAGCGGGCTTTCCCCGATAAGGGAAAGCCCGCCCACGGCCCCGGACGGGACCAACGCTATTTCGCGCGGAAGGTGATCCGGCCCTTGGTGAGGTCGTAAGGCGAGAGGGCCACCTTGACCGAATCACCGGGGAGGATCTTGATGCGGAACTTGCGCATCTTGCCGCAGAGATAGGCCAGGACGTTCTGGCCGGTTTCCAGCTTCACCTCGAACACGGTCCCGGGCAGGGCCTCCTGGACCACGCCGGGGATCTCGATGCCTTCTTCTTTCGCCATGTGCAATACCTCCGGCGTTGAAGTGGAAAAAAAAGCCCCGTCCCAAGCGGGACGGGGCTTGGAAGACCGATTAGCGGCCGAAACTACCAGGGACGGCGCTGCTGGGGACGGTCGCCGCCGAAGGGGCGACGCTGGGGGCGCTCCTGGGCTTCGTTGATCTTCAGCGGGCGGCCGCCGAAGTTCTGGCCGTCAAGGGACTCGATGGCGGCCAGGGCGCCTTCGTCGTCCATCTCGACGAAACCGAAACCGCGCAGGCGGCCGGTCTCACGGTCGGTGATCAGGGCCACGGAGACAACCTCACCGTAGGGGGCAAAATGGGCGCGGACGGCATCTTCGGTGGCGGAGAAAGGCAGGTTGCCGACGTAAAGCTTCTTAGACATGTGCAATCACTCCAAAATTGATTTTGGCATTCATTCTTATCACATTGGAGCGAAGCACACGCTTGACCCAACTCTCAACAAGATCGATGCCGTTAACCGGGCTAAATTAACCATCCCCGTGCCGGAGTCAAGGGGAAATGTTGATCGCACCGCGCTTCGCAGCGAAAGAAATGCTGGGGCAGCCCGGCGGGTGTTTTCCGTCCGCCCCGCCGAGGGCGGCCCGCCGATTCATGACGAGCGTTTATCACCTTGATCGCCGCCGGGGGATCGCATCCGATCCCCCCGGCGGCCGGTTCCGGGCCGTGCGGAACGCTCAGGCGGAAGGCCTCGTCCGTCTTCAACGCCCCATGAAGTACAGGCTGCCCAGGTAGACGAAGACGCCCAGGAAGGCCACGTAGAAGAAGCAATACGTCAGCGTCTGGTTCAGGAGCCTGCCCTCCGAGCCCACGAG
>NZ_BLTE01000023.1 GCF_013019105.1 Fundidesulfovibrio magnetotacticus | reverse complement strand
GCGGTCGGAGAATATGCCTCCGGCGGGCAAAGGGCTACGCCCTCTGCACTCCCACTCCGCTTCGCGGGCTTCACCAGCGACGACAGTCTTGCCAGCAAGACCTTTGCGGCTGCGCCGCCTTTCGCGCGGGAATTCGCGCAAAGCCGCGAATCCCCGCGCGGGGGGCCGTGGTACTGCGCGCCAGGGTTTCGAGCAAGAATCAATTCTCGGATTTTAAAGGATAATTACTTGTTCATCGTCGCTTGCGACGATGGCAGTCCGCCGGGATAAGCGCTGCTTTGAGCGCGTTCCCGGCGGGTGTCTGCTGTTGTCCGGACGTCTGAAGACCAGCCGCCCCCTCTCACACAGGCCTACCCGGTGAAACCCGCGAAGCAACATGGGATTCCAAAGGGCGTAGCCCTTTGGCCGCCGGAGGCTATTCCTCCTCCCCTCCCTCCACCGCCGTAACCGCACCGGGCGTCACCGTGAAGCAAAGGCGGGTCTGGTTGGGGCAGTGCTGCGCCCTCGCGGAAGCGCTGCGGGGAGGTCGGAGTATTCTGCCGGTTGGGTGACTGAGCGATCGCGGTGAGTTGTCATGGCCGTGAGCCATCCGAAGGCCTGCCTTCGGATGGCTCACGGCGCGAAGAGGGCGGGTCAGGATCGGCGGGGCAGGGCGGGCTTGGGTGAGTCGGCGGCGAGTGCGCAGCCGGCTTCGGTTTTGAGTTGGTCGATGATGCGCCCGAGTTCTCCTGCCTGGTCGACGAGGCCGGAGATGGCGTGAGCGGCGTTTTCCACGGAGTTGGTGGTCTGGGTGGTGAGTTCGCGCACGAAGTCGAGGGATCGGTTGATCTCCTCGGACGCGGCGGATTGTTCTTCGGCTGCCGTGGCGATGCTTTGGATCTTGTCCGCGGAGCTTTGTGCGCCCTGGACAAGTTCACCGAGCACGGCGCCGGAAGTGTCGGCCATCTGGCGAGCCTGTTCGATGCTGGTGATGGCCTTGTCGGTGTTGGCGATGCTGTCCTTTGCGGAGTCCTGGATGGCGGTGATGGATTCGGTGACTTCCTTGGTTGCGGTCATGGTTTTTTCGGCCAGTTTGCGCACCTCGTCGGCGACCACGGCGAAACCGCGTCCGGCTTCGCCCGCGCGTGCGGCCTCGATGGCGGCGTTGAGCGCCAGGAGGTTGGTCTGGTCGGCGATGTCGGAAATGACGGTGAGGATGCGCCCCACATCCTGGGAGCGTTTGCCCAGGTCGTCCATGTTGGCCTTGAGGGCTTGGGCCTGTCCGGCCACCTGGCGCATGGCCTGTATGGATTGCTCCACCACGCTGCGTCCTTCGAGGGCTTTGGCCTTGGCCTGTTCGGCTTCAGAGGAGGCGGAGGCGGCGTTCTTGGCCACGTCGACGACGGCCTCGGTCATCTGTTCCATGTTGGTGGCGGTTTCACGGATGCGGTCGCTCTGGAGTCCGGCGCGGTCCTTGATTTCGTAGGCCTGCCGCGAGACCTCCTCGGTGTCGGCGCCGATGTGGTTGGCGACGGTTTCGAGCAGGGCGGCGGCATGCCCCATGCCGTCGCAGCGTGCTTTTTCAGCCTTGTCGACGGCCTCCACGGCGATGAGCCGGGCCTGCTCCGCGGCGGCGGCCTTCTCCTCGGCTTCCCTGGTTTTCGATTCGATGGCCTGGATGTTGGAACGCAGGGTGGCCACCATGGTGTTGAGGGCGGCCTGCATGTGCGCGGCTTCGTCGTTGCCCTGGGCGTCGAGGTTGATGTCCAGGTCGCCCTTGGCGCAGCGTTCCGCGGCTGCGGTGGCCTCGCGGATGGGGCCGGTGATGGTGGAGATGATCAGCCCGCACAGGCCGATGATGATCACCAGGGTGATCGCGATGCCGGTGAAGATCCTGGTGAGGATCGAGCGGATGCGTTCTTCGCTTTCCGTGCGGATGACTTGTTTCTGGCGTTCCACGTTGTCGATGTAGACGCCTGTGCCGATCCACATGGTGGTGCCGGGGATCATGGTGGCGTAGGCGAGTTTGGGCTGGTCGCCCTGTCCGGGCTTGGGGAAGACGTATTCCACGAACCCCCCGCCCGCCTTGGCCTTGAGCATGAGGTCACGCACGAAGTAGACGCCGTTTTTGTCTTTCGAATCGGCGAGGTCCTTGCCCTGCGTTTCCTTGCGGGTGGGTAGGGCCACGTTGGTGGTGTTCTCGTAGACGAAGAAATAGCCGGACTTGTCTGCCTCGAAGCGGATGGGATCGACCATCTGGCGGATGAGGTCGATGCGTTTTGCCGGGTCGGCCTGCGATTTGATTGCCTCTCCGATGGAGAGGGCCATGGAGTCCGAGGCGATGGCGAGCTTCTGCTTTTCACCTTCGATCATGATATTCTGGGCCGCGAGAACGTTGTGGTCGAGCACCTGCTTGATGCCCAGGTAAAATGCTGTGACCACGCCACCCACGAAGGCCGAGAAGAGAATGATGAGCAGGGCGAAGCGCCAGGAGATGGAAAGGCGGCGGAAGAAGAGGCGGAATCCATTGGCCCGGGGGTTGGCTGAGGTCATGGATCGATCCTCCTGGAATGGAAAGAATTCAATTCTGGTTACAATAACCCGAAACGGCACTCCTTGGGCAAGAAAAAAAAGGGGGGCCGGACGGCCCCCCAGGATGATGCGGGATGTGCGCCTAGCCGGGCAGCATCCACTTGAGCGGATAAGCCATGAGCATGGTCAGGCAGGAGACGAAGAGCACCATGGCCACGGAGTGCCACAGGGTGAAGCGGAAGATGTCGCCGTCCTTGCCGTGGAGGCCGGTGGCGGCTACGGCCACGGAGATGGACTGGGGCGAGATCATCTTGCCGGTGACGCCGCCGGAGGTGTTGGCGGCCACGCACAGTTCGGGACGCACGCCGATTTCCAGAGCGGTGGTCTTCTGGAGGTTGCCGAAGAGCAGGTTGGACGAGGTGTCCGAACCGGTCAGGAACACGCCCAGCCAGCCGAGGATGGGGGCGAAGAACGGGAACATGACGCCCGTGCCGGCCAGAGCCATACCGAGGGAGGTGGACATGCCGTTGGCGTTCATGATGAAGGCCAGGCCGACGATGTTGCCGATGGAGATGATGGGCCAGCGGAGCTGGTTGCAGGTCTTGCCGAAGCAGGCGATGGCCTTGCCCATGGTGTAGCCGGGCATGATGAACACGGAGAGCAGGCCCGAGAGCAGGATGGCGGTGCCGGCGGCGGCCAGGGGCTGGAAGGCGTACTTCACGGCCTGGGGGGTGGCCACGTTGTTGACCATCTTGGCCACCATGTTGTGGTACAGAGGCCATTCGATCTGGATGTTGATGGCGGCGGCCAGGATTTTCTTGATGGAAGGCCAGCCCTGAATGAGCACCAGCACGGCCAGGATCAGGTAGGGCATCCAGGCGCGCAGGATTTCGCCAGCGGAGTAGTTGCTGGTGGCCTTGCCGGTGGAAGGCGCTTCATCGGCGAAGTGGAAGGTGGTCTTGGGCTTCCAGACGCGCAGGAAGGCCCACAGGGCGATGATGGTCACGATGGCCGACAGGATGTCGGGCAGGGTGGGGCCGTGGAAGTTGGACATCAGGAACTGGGTGCCCGCGAAGGCCACGCCGGCCACGAGCAGGGCGGGCAGGACTTCCATGGTGCGCTTGAAACCGCACATGGTCACGGAGAGCCAGATGGGCACGATCACGGACAGGAACGGCAGCTGGCGGCCGACGATCTGGGAAAGGACCAGTTCGTCGAGCTTGGTGGCGCCGGCCACGGCCGTGATGGGGATGCCCACCGCGCCGAAGGCCACGGGGGCGGTGTTGGCCAGCAGACAGATGCCCGCGGCATAGAGGGGGTTGAAGCCCAGGCCGGCGAGCATGGCCGCGGTGATGGCCACGGGGGTGCCGAAGCCGGCGGTGCCCTCGATGAAGGAGCCGAAGGCGAAGCCGACGAACACGGCCTGGAGGCGGCGGTCGTCGGTGATGGTCGCCAGGGAGTTCTTGATGATCTCGAACTCGCCGGATTCAACGGTCATGTTGTAGACCCACACCGCGGTGACGACGATCCACACGATGGGGAAGAGGCCGTAAACAAAGCCGTAGGTGTAGGAACCGATGGCGGTGGAGGCGGGGATGCCCCAGAACACGATGCCCAGCACGAGGGCGGCCAAGCTGGCGACGGCGCCGGCCACGTGGCCCTTGGCGCGCTTGACCGCGAGCATGTAGAACAGAATGTAGATGGGGATGCCCGCGACCAGCGCTGACATGACATAGCTGTCACCCAGCGGTTTGTAGACCTGCAACCATGCGCTCATCAGTTCCTCCTTCAATGGGTTGGTTGAATTCTAGCCCAGGGTCTGAGCGTAGAGTTCCACGGGGTGCTTGACCGCGATGCGGTCTCCGGCCTGGGACATCATGTCTGCGATCTGCATCATGCAGGCCGGGCATCCCGCGGCCACCACGTCGGCCCCGGTAGCCACAATGCTGTCGCGCTTCTTCTTCCCGATCTTGGTGGAGACGGAGTAATGCTGCAGGTTGAACGAACCGCCGCAGCCGCAGCAGACGTCCGAACCGGCCATTTCCACCTGTTTCAGGTTGGGGTTGGCGCCGAGCACGGTCCTCACCTGCCCGCTCACACCAAGGCTCTTCTTGAGATGGCAGGGATCGTGGATCGTGACCGTTTTGGCCCCCGCCGCCGGTTCCGCCTTGGAAACGCCCAGCTTGTCCGCGATGAAGGCGTTGATGTCCATGGCTTTGTCGGCGAGCATGGCGATGGTCTCCCGTTCGGACTGCGAGAACCCCGAGTTCATCAACGGCCAGATGTGATGGAAGGCCGAAGTGCAGGTGCCGCAGGGGGTGAGGATGTAGTCGAAATCACCCTTGCCGAACACCTTGAGGTTCATGCGGACCAGGTCCTCGTAGCTCTTGAGGTCGCCTGAGGCCAGGGAGGGCACGCCGCAACAGACCTGATCGACGGGCATGTAGATGCCCACGCCGTGGTGCCTGAGCACCTTGAGCACGGCCTCGCCCACGCTGGTGAACATCTTGTCCACCACGCAGCCGTAGAAGAAGGCCACCCTCAAGCCGCTCAGTCCGGGCGCGGTGTCGATCGTGCCGTTGCCGCGCAGGGGCTTGTCCGCCAGGGAGAGCAGGTGACGGTCTCCCAGAAGCGGCGACAGAAGCTTGGAACATGACGATCCGATGATGTCGTTCACCGGGGTCGTGAAGAAGCCCTGGAACTTGGAGCCCAGGGCCAGGAGATTGTTGAACAGGGCGGGCTTGGTGATCATACCCCGGAAGATGGCCTTCTTGACGGGGGAGAGCCCCAGGTAGGCCGTGATAATGGCCCGGGCCTTGATGAAGATGTCCAGGGCCTTCACGCCGGAGGGGCAGGCCGCCGCGCAGGAGCCGCAGAGCAGGCACTTGTCCAGGCGCTCTTTCACGGCCTCGGCGTCCTTGATCATCTCGTGGCTCAGGAACTCCAGCAGGGCGATCTTGCCGCGCGCCACGTCGGCCTCGCGGCCGGTTTCGGCGAACACCGGGCACACGCTTTGGCACATGCCGCAGCGCATGCACCCGACGATCTGGTCGTCGAGCTCGTTCAACAGTTTGAGCATGTGGTTGAGGTCGGCCATGTCGCTACTCCCCCAGAATCTTGCCCGGATTGAGGACGTTCTTGGGGTCCACGGCGGCCTTGATGCGCTTGGAGAAGAGCACGCTGGCGCGGTTGGTTTCCTTTTCCATCCAGCGCGACTTGGCCAGGCCGATGCCGTGCTCTCCGGAGAGGGTGCCGTCCAGGCCCAGGGCGGCCTCGAAGATGGCGTCCACGCCCTTTTCCACGCGGTGGAACTCTTCCTTGTCGCGGCGGTCGCAGAGGATGGTGGGGTGCAGGTTGCCGTCGCCCGCGTGGCCGAAGGTGCCGATGGTCAGCTTGTATTCCTTGGCGATCTTGTCCAGGGCCTGCATCATGGCCGGGATCTTGGAGCGGGGCACGGTGGCGTCTTCCAGCACCGTGGTGGGGCGCAGGCGGGCGAGCGAGGAGAGGGCCGCGCGGCGGGCTTCCCACACCTTGTTGCGCTCCACGGCGTCCTTGGCCACCTGGATGCGGGTGCAGCCGTTGGCCTTGCAGATGGCCTCGACCTTTTCGGCCTCCTCGGCCACCTGGGCGGGGTGTCCGTCCACTTCGATGAGCAGGAGCGACCCGGCGTCCGTGGGCAGGCCCACCTTGGCGAAGCCTTCAACAGCGCCGATGGTGAAGTTGTCCATGAACTCCAGCGTGCAGGGAACCACCTTGGCGGCGATGATGGCCGAAACGGTGCGCGAGGCGGTCATGATGTCGGGGAAGATGGCCATCATGGACTTGGCGGCCTGCGGCGGGGGAACGAGCTTCAGGATGAACTCGCTCATCACGGCCAGGGTGCCCTCGGAGCCCACCATGAGCTGCGGGATGTTCAGGCCGGTGACGCACTTCACGGTCTTGGAGCCGGACTTGCAGTAGTTGCCTTCCACGTCGAAGAAGTTGACGCCCATCACGTAGTCTTTGGTGACGCCGTATTTCAGGCCGCGCAGGCCTCCGGCGTTCTCGGCCACGTTGCCGCCCAGGGTGGAGACGGCCTGGGAGCCCGGGTCGGGGGGGTAGAACAGGCCCTTGGCGGCCACGGCGGCGGCGAACTTGGCGGTGATGGCGCCGGTCTGGACCACGGCGTACATGTCTTCCTCGTTGACTTCGAGGATCTTGTTCAGGGCGTTGCTCAGGAGCACGATGCCGCCCTTGGAGGGGATGGTGCCGCCGGAGAGGTTGGAGCCCGCGCCGCGCACGGTGAGAGGCAGGCCGTTGTCGTTGCACAGTTTCACGATCCTGCCCACCTGGTCCATTTCGGAGGGGCGCACCACCAGGGCGGGGAGCACCGGATCGAGCACGGCGGCATCGTAGGAGTAGGAGTGCTTGTCCGCCTCGGCGTCCATGACGTTTTCAGCGCCGACTATGCCGACAAAAGCTTGTTTGAGGGACTGGCTGACCATGCTGGTGATTCTCCCGGTCGTTTTGAGGTTGCATCACCCTCCCCGGTCAAGGAGGGTTCGGTCAGCCGTCCTTAACAACAATCGTGCCAAGATCGCATTTCTTTGATTTACCTTTTATTTCAATGTGCTGGAGATGTTACCGTCTCCAGTCGGCGTCTTTGGGAAATTAATCTCAATCTCTGTCTGAAGAAAATTAGTCTTTATATTCTCTGTTGTTAGTAGGCGTGTTGCGTGCCGCGGCGGTAGTCCGGTTTCCCGGATGGTCTGCCTGCGTCCGGGATTTCAGACGGGAAGTTGACTGGTCAAGGTTCATGATCTGGCCTTGCGAGTCAGGGTTCATTTTGCGGAGAGATGCCGTTCTCCTGCGCAAAAGACCTTTTTTGAAATCGTTTGTTTGCATTATATCAATAAGTTATGTGCGCGACGACAGCATTGTGAAAATGTGGACAATAAGGCGGTTAAGTCCTCTCCGGGGCAATGCCGCATCGGGACAGAGGCGTCCGGTCCGCCTGACAGCGCTTCCAGCGCAGGACGTGGCGGTTCATCAGACCCTTGGGGCCTTTGGGCCGCGCCTGCTTGGCACGGGTTCAACCGCGAGTCGTTGCGCGTTCCAGCAGGATCGGACGTCGGGCCGGTAGGGAGGAATCCCCGTCGGCCGGGCGTCTCTCATGCGGAATCCCGCCATGCAGCGCGGCGGCGAGAGGTCTCGAAGGATCGGTGCGGGCGGTCGGACGGCAGGGAACGTGGGCGAACGGACGGCACGGAGCGCGGCGGGCGGAGGCTTCGCCCCCCGTACTTCCCGACCGCTTCGGGAAGGCTGTCGGCGCGGCGGCGGCTTCTGGAGGCCATCGCGCGTATCTGCCATCCGGCCGCTAGAGGGTCATGTTGTGCTTCTTGAGAAGCGCGTAGAAGTGCGAACGCGAAAGGCCCGAGGTGTCCAGCATGGCCTGGAGGTCCTTCCCGCACTGGAAGAGGAGGGCGTCCAGGTATTCGCGCTCCTTGGCTTCCTTGAAGGCCTTGAGCGTTGTGAGCATTCCCGCGCAGAGCCCCACGGGGCCAGGCAGGGGAGCGGCGGGCTCGGCGGGGCGCACGCGCTCCATGTTGGCCTTCATCACGTGCAGGCGCACCTCCACGGGCAGGTGCTTGGCGTAGAGGGTGGGCTCGTTCCCGGCGGAGGCCAGGGAGCGCTCCATCACGCCGAAGAGTTCGCGCACGTTGCCGGGCCAGGAGTAGGCCATGAGCATGTCCGAGAAATCGGTGCCCATGCCCTTGGTGGGCAGGCCGTAGCGCTCGCAGAGGTCCGTGAGGTGCGAGGCGGCCAGGCTCTTGATGTCCTCGCGCCGCTCACGCAGGGGCGGCAGGGCGATGACGAAGGTCTTGAGCCTGAAGAGCAGGTCCTGGCGGAACTCGCCCCTGGCGGCCATTTCCTCCAGGTCACGGTTGGTGGCGGCGATGAGCCGGAAGTCGCTCTGGATCTCCACGCTCGCGCCCACGGGGCGGAAGCGCTTCTCCTGGAGCACGCGCAGAAAGGCCTTCTGGATGGTCATGGGCATTTCGCCCACCTCGTCCAGGAAAAGGGTGCCGCCGTCGGCCAGCTTCACCAGGCCTGGCCGGTCCTGGTCCGCGCCGGTGAAGGAGCCTTTGCGGTGGCCGAACAGCGTGCTCTCCAGAAGCGTTTCGGTGAGCGAGGCGCAGTCCACCGCCACGAACTCGCCGGAGGAGCGCATGGAGTTGGCGTGCACGGTGCGGGCCATGAGTTCCTTGCCCGTGCCCGTCTCGCCCGTGACGAGCACCGGCCCGGTGAGGCGGGACGCCTGGGCCACCTGGTCCAGGCAGGCCTCCATGCGCGGGCTCGAGCCCACCACGCCTTCGCGGCGCAGGGCCACGGTGGCCCCGGCCTGCTCCTTCTCCTTGTGGTACTTGAGCGCCCTGGTGAGCGAGAGCATGGTCTGTTTGATGGGCGCGGGCTTCACCAGATAGTCCCAGGCGCCGCCGGAGATGGCCACTTCGGCGCCGTCGGGGTCGCCCAGTCCCGTGAGGATGATCACCTCGGGAGGGTTGTCGCCCCGGCGCACGGCGGGGAGTGCTTCCAGGCCGTTGCCGTCGGGCAGGCGAATGTCCAGGAGCACCACGTCCACCTGGCTGGTGCGCAGGAGGGCCAGGCCTTCGGCCAGGGTTCCCGCTCCCAGGAAATCGAAGCGCATGCGGCGGGAGAGGCTTTGGAAGGTGCCCCGGATTTCGGGGTCGTCGTCGATGACGAGGATGGTGGACATCAGGCTTGGTTCTCGTCCAGGAGCAGGCCGATGGCGCCGGCCAGCTCCTCGCCGTTGTAGGGTTTGAGCAAAACGGTGCGGATGTTGCCCGCGTGCTGGGCGGCCGTCAAGGCGCTGCGCCTGCCGGAGACGAGGATCACGGGCAGGTTGGGGGCGATGTCCTCGATGCGCTGGGCCAGTTCCACGCCGGAGAGGGCGGGCATGTCGAAATCGGTGACCACCACGTCGAACGCGCCGGGCAGGGCCGTCACGGCGTCCAGGGCCTCCTGCGCGCCGCTCACGGCGGTGACCTCGTAGCCCAGCAGGCTCAGCACGCGGGGGATCACGGTGAGCTGGTCGGCGTCGTCCTCCACGAAAAGGATGCGCTCGTCGCCACGGCGCGCGGCGGCCTTGGCGGCTATGAGCGCGCGGGGGAAGCTTGCGTCGAAATCGCCCTGCTTGGGCAGGTAGATCTCGAACGTGGTGCCCTTGCCGGGCTGGCTGGCCACGCGCAGGCCGCCCCTGTGAGACTTGACGATGCCGTGCACCACGGCCAGGCCGAGCCCCGTGCCTTCGCCCTTGGCCTTGGTGGTGAAGAAGGGGTCGAAGATGCGGTCCATGATGTCCGGGGGAATGCCCGGTCCCGAATCCGAGACGGCCAGGCGCAGGTAGCGGCCGGGCTGGACGTTGACCATCTCGGCGTGCGTCTCGTCCAGGTCGGCTTCCACGAGTTCCAGGGCGAGATGTCCGCCGGTGTCGCGCATGGCCTGGAAGGCGTTGGCGCAGATGTTCATGACGATCTGGTGCACCTGGGTTGGGTCGGCGAAGGCGATGGCGGGGTTGACCTGGATGTTCTCGGAGAGGGTGATGTTGCGCGGCAGTGTGGCGGCGAAGATGGCCAGGGCCTCGTGGACCACCTCGGCCATGTCGGTGGGGGCGAAGCCCTGCTGGGAGGGGCGGCTGAAGGCCAGGATCTGTTGCACAAGCCGCGAGCCGCGCCGGGCCGCCTTGAGGGATCGCTCCATGTCCTGGGCGGTTTCGGAGTCTTCCGCCAGGTCCATGAGGGCCAGTTCGGTGGAGTTGATGATGGAGGTGAGGATGTTGTTGAAGTCGTGGGCGATGCCCCCGGCCAGCGCGCCGATGGCCTCCATCTTCTGAGACTGGAGCAGCTGGCGCTCCAGGGAGAGCTTGGCGGTCACGTCCTCGGCGGTGCCCAGGATGCCCATGATCTCGCCGGTTTCGTCGTGCAGGGGCACGACGGTCATCTCCAGGGTGACGGGGTCGCGGCCGGGCAGTTCGATGGTCCACTCGCGGCGGTGCACCGAATGCCCCGAGGCCAGCACGCGCCGGTTGACCTTCTCGGCGGAATCGGAGGCTTCGAGGGGCATGATGGCCCCCACGCGGCGGCCCACGATGGACTGGGCGTTGTCCAGGCCGAAGAAGTCCACGAAGGAGCGGTTCACGCCCATGAAGTTGAGGTCGCGATCCTTCCAGTAGACAAGCTGGGGGATGTTGTCGAGCACGGTGCGCAGCATGGCCTGGGAGCGGCGCAGGGCCTTTTCCGCCTCGCGTCGCAGGGTGATGTCCTGGATGGCCTCCACCACGCCCGCCACCTCGCCCTTGGCCGAAAGGTAGGTGGCCTTGCTCACGATGACGCCGTGGGTTGCCCCCGCGGAGTCCTGCATGTCGGTTTCGTAGCTCAGCACGCCGGGCACGCGCAGGAGGTGGCGCTCGGCGGCGTCATGCCTGCGGGCGAGGGGGTGCTGGAGGTTCTTGAGCAGGTCGCCCCGGGCCACGCCGAACCACTTCTCGAAGGCCAGGTTGCAGCCAAGGAAGCTGCCGTCCACGCCCTTATAGGAGAGTGGCAGGGGGATGGTGTCCATGAGGATGTGCAGAAACGAGAGCTGGTTCTTGATCTGGAGTTCAACCGACCGCTTCTGCACGATGGACGTGATGAGCAGCACCAGGATGAACACCAGCAGGAAAAAGCCCACCAGGCCAACCCACACCACCTGCTTGTTGATGGTGTAGAAGGTGAGGGGTTCGTTGATCAGTGTGGAGCCCAGGGGCAGGGCGTCCTCTGGAATCTTGAAGCGTTTGAGGGCCAGGTAGTCGAAGAGGTAGGGGTCGTCGAACTTGTCCACGACGGGTATGTTGGCGGGAGATTCCCCCGAGAGGATGCGCAGGGCCATGTTTCCCGCGATCTGCCCCTCGCCCTGGCCCGAGTGCAGCTTGCCGCCCACGATGCCGTGGCCCAGCATGAACTGCCAGGCGCTGTAGATGGGCACGGGCGAGCGCCGCGAGACGATCTCGCAGACCTCTTCCACCGAGAACACCTGCTTGCCCGAACCCAGGTAGATGGGAATGAGGAAGATCATGTCCGAAGGGGAGAGGGCGTCGGTCTTTTCCAGGAGTTCCGGCAGGGTGTGCACTTCCCAGTATTCGAAGGCGAAGAGCTTGCTCACGCGGGCGGCGGCGCGCTGCACCTGCTTGCGGATGGCCTGGCCCGTGAGCGACATGTCCGACACCACGATCACCCGGGTGATCTCCGGGCTCAGGCGGTGGGCCAGCTGGAGGTTCGCGCTGATGTCGGTGGTCTCCACCACGCCGGTGAAGTTGGAGTGGCCGCGCAGGGTGGCCGGATCGTAGTCGTTGACGCCGCAGAACACCACGGGGGTTTCGGGGAAGAGCGAGGGCTGGTGCTCCAGGAGGAACTGGTAGGCGTTGTCGTCGGAGGCGATGAGCACATCGAAGGTGACGCCCTGGTATTTCTCCCGGTAGAGGGTGGCCAGGGTGTCGCTCATGCTCGTGCCGTAGAAGCGCTTGGAGTCCATGTATTCGATCTGCAGGTCGTAGGGCAGGGTGGACTTGTCCAGCGCGTCGCGCAGGCCTTGCAGGATCTGGTCGGACCAGGCGTATCCGTTGTGGTAGGAATTGAGGTAGAGGATTTTCTTCTTGTTGATGTCGGGCTGGGCCAGGGAGACGCCGGCCCAGCCGAGGCAGGCCAGAACGGTGAGGAGAACCGCGAGAACTCTGGCGGGCCAGCGAAAGGCCGGGTATGGCCTGGATTGGGGGCTTGCGGATGGCATGGTCGTGGGGCCGGACGGCGTCCGGGCCAACTCCTTCTAGACCATGGCGTCGCGCTCTTCAAGCCGCGCGGCGCCCGGGCGTTTCCTCTCGCAATTCCCGGCGTGGGCTTCCAGGAAATCCAGGACCATGCGCGCTGTGGGCGTGTGGTAGAGCATCCCGGCGTGGCCGATGGGCGCGGTGCGGCGCTGGGTCCAGCCGGGCTCGGGAATTTCCAGGGAGCTGGTGGGCACCACCATGTTGTCCAGGGGCGAATAGACGTTGAGCTTGGGCAGTTCCAGAGGGGCGTTCAGGGCGTCCGCGCATCGGGTTGTCCTGCCGTCGGGACGCAGGCTGCGTCCCAGCGAGCCCACGGCCAGGGCCGCGAGCACGCTCCCCCGGTTGGGCACGCCAAGCACCACGGCCGCGCGCACGCACGCCACGGCTGCCGGATCCGCCAGCACGGCGCGCGTAAGCAGCCCTCCCAGGCTGTGGCCCACCAGCACCACGCGCTCGCCGCCGCATCGCGCGGAAAGCTCGCGCACCGCAGCGCTGAGCCTTTGCGCCAGGTCTTCGAAGTCGCCGCCCAGGGTGTCGTAGTCCCAGGCGAAGACGTTGACGTATCCACGGCGGCGCAAGAGAAGGCGGTAGAGCCACCAGGCCGAGGCGTTGTGGTAGAGTCCGTGCACCAGGAGCACCGGCGGCCGGGCGCACCCCGGGTCCGGGGCGGGCCGCCAGAGGCCCCGCGCCAGGGCGAGGGGATTGGCCAGGATCACGGTGAGCACGCTGGCGAAACTGGAGAAGAAGCCCATGGCCGCGCAACGCAGGAGCCCGCCGTTGCAGCGCATCGACTCCAGAAGGGCGGGATGGGGCTCGCGGCGGGCTTCGTGCCAATAGACGGCGTAGGTCAGGCCTGCGATGCAGGCCGCCAGGATCAGGAGGATGGACAAGGCGGTGACGAACATGGGGCGCTCCCGGGACGCCGGGCCGGTCGGCTGTCTCTTGAAGAGGCGATACGGCACGGCGTGGCGCGGCGCAAGGGGGGCGTGGCGGCTTGGGGCGTCCTGGAACGCTCCCCGCATGAGGCTTGACGCTTCCTGCCATGATATATAATAAAACTTTTTTGCCAAGTGGGCGGGTAGCTCAGCTGGAAGAGCACCGGCCTTACAAGCCGGGGGTCACAGGTTCGAGCCCTGTTCCGCCTACCACGCGCATCCGATGCAGCAATATCCGTCCGAAGTGGGGTATTGCTGCTTTTTTTTTTGCACGCCGCGCGGCCTTCCCGGCCCGGCCGTGGACCATGACGGGTCCCTGTCCCCGCACGACGCGGCGGGGAGGCTGGCCGCAACGAAGCCTTTCCCTGCGACACGCAACCGCGCCTGCCCGCACGGAATTTTTCGGGGCGAAAATTTCGCCAGCGCGATCCTGTAAGGTTTTTGTTAGCGTGGACATGCTAGCAGAATCGATCATGCCCCGAGGGCGGACGAGCGGCCTGTCGGCCCTTCTCACCCCCCCCGGCCTGAAACGCACAACCGGGAAGGATCGAACCATGAGCGGAACTCGCGTGTGGCTGGCTGGCGTCGTGTTGCTGTCGGGCCTTATCCTCTCCTGCACCGCCGAACGGACCCGCGGCGTCGCCACGGCGGATGCGACCAAGGCCCCGGCCAAGGAATTCGACATGCACGCCCCCTACGTGCGCTACCACTTCCAGGACCCGGACATGGACTTCACCTTCGGCTCGCTCGTGTTGGGCTCCACCGGCAACGGCGGGGCCGAGACGGGCGAGGCCTTCGCCGTGGCCGCCAAGATCAAGGACGGCGACGCCGCCAGCTGGCAGGAACAGTGGATCCAGATGGCGGGCCTGGTCGAGGCCAGGGGACAGAAATCCCTTGCGGCCGGCCACACGGTGAGCGCCCGCGACCAGTTCCTGCGCGCCTCCAACTACTACCGCTTCGGCACCCTGGCCATGATGGCCGACGATCCGCGCCTGAAGCCCACGGCGGTCAAGGCCCGCGAGAACATGAAACAGGCGGCGGCGCTCATCGATCCTCCCATGGAATACGTGGAGCTGCCCTTCGAGGGCACGGTGCTGCCGGGCTACTTCCGCAAGGCCGCCAAGGACGACAAGCCCCGCAAGACCCTGCTCATGCTGGGCGGCGGCGAGACCTTCGCCGAAGACCTGATCTTCTACATCATGCCCCAGGCCATCGAGCGCGGCTACAACTTCATGACCCTGGACCTGCCCGGCCAGGGCATCATGCCCCTGGAGGGCAAGGTCTTCCGGCCCGAGATGCACCTGGCCGTGAAGAAGGCCGTTGACTACCTGATGACCCGCAAGGACGTGGACCGCTCCCGCCTGGCCGTCTACGGCATCTCCGGCGGCGGCGGCTTCGCCCCCCAGGCCGCCCAGCACGACAAGCGCATCAAGGCCGTGGTCATGAACGCCTGCGTGGTGGACGCCAGGCCCCTTTTCGCCAGCATGACCCCGGTGGTCACCGCCACGCCCGAGAAGGTGGCCGGCTTCACGAGCTTCCACGGCAACACCGTGAAGATGGTGGCCTGGCGCTGGGGCGTGCCCTTCGACAACATCCCCGGCCTGGTGGAGGCCAACACGGGCTTCAGCTTCGACCCCGCCCAGGTGACCATCCCCGCCCTGGTGGTGGTGGGTGAGGGCGAATACAGCGGGGACGAGACCAAGCGCCAGCAGAAAATCTGCATCGACGGCCTGCCCAACCCCCTGAAAAGCTTTGTGGTCACGCCGCTGAGCGAGGGCGCTTCCAACCATTGCGTCATGGAGAACCGCAGCCTGGTGGGCCAGGTGGTGTTCGACTGGCTCGACGGCGTGTTCAAGAAGTAGATGGGACCAAACCGGACGGCGCACCCTTGGTAGAGGGCGCGCCGCCCTTTCCACCGACACCGGGAGGATGTGCTCATGAAGATGGTTTCACGCGGCAATCCAGCCTTGTTCGCACTGTTGGCCGCGTTGTCCGTCCTGGCCGGATGCTCCTCCATCGGGCCTGGCCGGATGCTCACCGACCGCACCGACTACAACGCCTCGTTCACCGAGTCCTGGAAGCGCCAGATCCTCATGAACATCGTGAAGATCCGCTACGCGGAGCCCATCTTCTTCATGGAGGTTGGCGACATCGTGGCGGGCTACACGGTGGAGTCCGGGGGCAACGCGGGCTTTTCCCGCTCCTTCTACGACGGCCCCACCCAGATCACCACCAACAACAACCCCGTGCTGGGCAACTTCGGCAGGCTGGAGTTCGGCCTGAGCGCCCGCTACACCGACCGCCCCACCATCACCTACAAGCCCATGACCGGCACGCCCTTCCGCAGGGGGGTGATGTCCGCCCTGCCGGTGCGCAACGTCATGGCTGGGCTGGACACGGGCATGTCGGCCCAGTTCCTGTTCAACTTGGGCATCCGTTCCGTCAACGGCCTGCGCAACGCCTCGCTCACGGCCACCGGAACCGCGTCCGCGCACGAGGGCTTCCGGCGCGCCGTGGAGATACTCGCCCTCCTGCAGACGGAGAACGCCCTGCGCGTGCGGGTGGAGCCCGGTCAGGGCGGCGCGGAGGGGCGGCTCTACCTGGTGCTGGGCGGCAGGAAGCCCTCACAGGAAGTGGCCGCGCTCGTCTCCGAACTGCGTACGATCCTGGACCTCGACCCGGCGGTCCACGAATACGAGGTGACCGGAGAACCCGAAGTCCAGAACCGTCGCCAGATCGCCATCCAGGCCTTCTCGCTCATGCAGATCATGGCCGCCGTGGCCGCCCGCGCGGACATCCCAGTGGAGGACATCGCCACCCAGCGTGCCCTGCCCGCGGCGGCGGACGCCCCGGGAGCGGCCGTCATGAACCCTGTGACCGTGAAGAGCGGCATGGCCAAACCCTTCGACGCCTTCGCGGCCATCCATTACCGGGGGCACTGGTTCTGGGTGGACGACCACGACCTCTCCACCAAACGGGTGTTCTCCTTCCTGATGCTGGCCTTCACGCTCATGGAGGAGAAGGGCATTTCCCTGCCCCCGCAGCTGACCATCCCGGTGCAATAAGGCCCGAAAGAGCCCGCGCCGCGCGCGTCCCCGGCCGCTCTCCGGCGACCGGCGGACGCGGCGCGGGCCAGTCCCGCCAGGGGCCGAAACGTCCGCCCTCCCGCATGCGCGGGAAACCGTTCCCAGGAGGTATTCCGCCAATGACGCCCGTTACCCCGAGACACGTCCTCGCGTCGCTGTTCGTCGTGCTGGCCGTCTTGTCCTGCCCCGCGGCCGACGCCGCCGCCAGTGGCGGCATCGATCCGGCCGACCCCATGGTGCGCATCACCTATCCCAAATCCGGCCTCGACGTTCCCGCCGTGCTGGCCGCCGTGAGCCGGGAAGTCTCCAAGGCCACGGGACTGGGCGAGGAGTTCGTCACCTACTACTGGCAGACCTTCGACGCCGTGCACGCCATGGGCCAGCCCGCCAAGGACAAACCCCTTTTCGTGGACCTCTACGTGCCCGGGTTCTTCACCGACGAGCAGGTGGGCGCCATGATGTCCGCCCTGGCGGACTCGCTCTCCAAGAACACCGGCCTGGACAAGAAATGGGTCTTCGTCCACACCCACTTCCCCTTGCAGGGACAGGTGTACATCAGCGGCGAAGTCTCCCGCTGGGACAACTACCGCGGCAAGCCCGAGAAGCCCTTGCGGGACATGGCCGACCGGGCCATGGGCAGATTCCTCTTCAACGACGGCGCTTTCGTGTTCCAGTGCCTCTGGAGGGCGGGGCTCATCGCGGCGGGCGGGGCGGATCTGGGCGAGATGCTCACCATCACCAGCCAGGTGAAGGACTACGACAAAGAGAGCTGGTACCAGGCCTGGAACGCCATGGCCCGCCGGGTGCGCGACGCCGCGGACCGGGACGCCGCCGCCGGGCACGCCGTAAGCGCCATGCAGCAGTATTTCCGGGCCACGGAATACTTCCGGGCCAGCTCGATCTACCTCTTCGGCAGCGACCCGCGCGGCGCGACGGCCTGGCAGGACGGACGCGACACGTTCCTCAAGGCGGCCCAACTCTCCGAAGGGCGCATCAGGCCCGTGCGCATCCCCTACGAGAAAACCACCCTGCCGGGCTACCTGGTGACCCCGGACAACACGAACCGCAAGCGCCCGCTGCTGCTCATCCAGACCGGCCTGGACGGCACCGCCGAGGACCTCTACTTCATCCTCGCCGCCCATGCCGTGAAGCGCGGCTACGCCTGCCTGATCTACGAAGGCCCAGGGCAGGGCGAGATGATCGTCAAGCAGAACCTGCCCTTCCGCTCCGACTGGGAGAAGGTGGTAACCCCCGTGGTGGACTTCGCCATGACCCTGCCGGGCGTGGACCCCAGGCGCATGGCCATCATCGGCTACTCCATGGGCGGCTACCTCGTGCCGCGCGCCCTGGCCTTCGAGAAGCGCATCCAGTGGGGCATCGCCGACGGCGGGGTGGTGAGCCCCTTCGAGGGCGTGATGACCAAATTCCCGGCCGAAGTGCAGAAGGGCGTGGACGTTCCGGCCCAGGCGGCCAGGGTGGACGAGATCGTCGCCCAGGAGATGGCCAGGCACCCGGAGCTGAACCAGTTCATCAGCCAGATGCTCTGGACCTTCGAGGCCAAAACCCCGAGCGCGTTGTTCTCCAAGCTCAAGCGGTTCAACCAGGCGGACACCATGGGCAAGATCGAGACGGAGATGCTGGTGGTCAACTCCAGCGAGGACCAGGTGGCCGCCTCCAATGCCCAGTCCAAGCTGTTCTTCAACGGAGTGAAGGCCAAGAAAACATACATGGAGTTCGACGCGTCCAGGGGCACGCAGTTCCACTGCCAGTTGGGCGCACCCCTGGCGTCCAGCGAGCGCATCCTGGACTGGCTGGACGAGCGGGCCAGGCCCAGGCAGTAACGACGGCGCGTGACGCCCGGGTTGACCGGGCGTTGCGTGCGCCGTAACGCCGTGATGGCCTGGCGCTGAGGGTCCCGGACGCCAAGATTTTCCGGGGCGGGCGGTCCTAGCCGTTTCCCGCGCTGGCAAGGAGGCGTCCGGGGCTCGCCTTTCGTGCGGACGCTGCGAGCCTCGACCGTTCCCTGTGGAGAGTGCGAATGGGGCTCCTTGTAATGGAGAACGTCTTCATTCTGTTTCAAGCACACTGAAGAATGAACGCAGCACGTTTATCGCAGCATGCTCCGGAACCCCTGATGGCGACGTATGGCGCAAGCGATGCGTTGATCGTCCTTGTCGGCGGCGATGGTCTGCGTTGCGACGCATTCATTCGACGTCGGATCGTTTTCGCGGATTCCAGAACGTTCTTCGGGGGTGATTTTGGGAGGAAATGTCCACGGAAATGTTGACAGGGTCGGACGATTGGCCTAAAGAGTCGGTCGCCGTCGAACGCCGGTCAGTCGCCTTGCAGGCGCAACGCATCTCATAGACGATGTTTTGTTGCCGGGCTGGGTGCTCATGCAGATGAGCAACGCCACACCACGAACACGTCGCAAGACAACGGTGCGGCACAGGCGTGAAACGCACGCGCGGGGGTAGTTCAGTTGGTTAGAACGCCGGCCTGTCACGTCGGAGGTCGCGGGTTCAAGTCCCGTCCCTCGCGCCACTAGAAACCAAGGTCGCAAGACCACGAAAAGGGGCCTGGATCGTCGATCCGGGCCCCTTTCGCGTTTCTAGTGACGTTTCAAGATCAGCCCCCGGCGAGGCTCTGCTGCTCTTCGAAGGTGAGGAGCTTGTCCAGGTCGATGAGGATGAGCAGGCGGTCGTCGAGCTTGCCCACGCCGGAAATGTACTCGGAGTCCACGCCCGAGACCACGGCCGGGGGCGGCTCCACCGTGTTGGACTGGATGCGCAGCACCTCGGAGACTCCGTCCACCACGAAGCCCACGATCATGGCGTTTAAGTCCACCACGACGATACGGGTCTGTTTGTCGTGCTTGCGAGACTCCATGGAAAAGCGCTTGCGCAGGTCGATGATGGGTATCACCTTGCCGCGCAGGTTGATCACCCCTTCCACGAAATCCGGGGCGCGGGGCACCTTGGTGATCTCCATGGTGCGGATGATCTCCTGCACCTTGAGGATGTCGATGCCGAACTCCTCGTTGGAGATGGTGAAGGTGACCAACTGGAGCAGGGAACCGTCTTTCTTCTGGCTGTCGATGTCCATTGCGTGACCTCTGGGTTGACGTCGAGGGCCTGTGTACGCCCGGGAGCATACCGGGTCCTTTTCCTGAATGCGTGAATTTTGCGCCGATTTCCAGCGAAAATTCCGCGCTCGTCTCGTCCGGCGCGGCAGACGTTTTTTTTCGGGTCAGGGCGAAAGAGTGCTTGACCTTTTTTGCCGGGGCTTATAGAAGGCTCTTCCCGGTGCGGGAAACCGCACCGGCAAGCGCGGGGGTAGTTCAGTTGGTTAGAACGCCGGCCTGTCACGTCGGAGGTCGCGGGTTCAAGTCCCGTCCCTCGCGCCACTAAAGGAAAAGGCCCGAAGAAATTCGGGCCTTTTCCTTTAGTTTCTTGTATTTGCTCGCTGCTATGAGGCGTTGTCCTGGGCTTCGAAGTCTTGTCCTTCCTGTTTGGCGCGCGTTTCGATGATGTCCGAGACTAGGCTACCCACAAAATCAACCGGCGTCTTTGTTTGACTTAGTTTCGTATACGCGATGATGGTATCTAGCATCTCACCTGCGACGAATCTAAGAAGGTTTTGAGCGATCTCGTCGTCGAAGAGGTCGTACTTTCCGGCGTTTTTACTGTCGACCGTGATAAACCCCAGGTGGTTGCTGTGCGGGATCTCTCCCGGTTTCAGGTAGAAAGGTGGGTACTTGATTGGGGCTACAAGCGTCGCGTTGTAATGTTTCCTCCAGTTTTCGTTCTGACACAAAAACGATGCGTCTGTAGCGGCGATGTCGTTGCATCTGTAAATACAAGAATATGGTGACTGTGTTTTTATGATAGACCAGTATGGTGTGTTTTGGTCGATGTCGTATATTGTTATTTTTGATCTGTTTAGCTCTTTGAATGTATACCAATCTCTCCAGCATGTTGCGATAACAAGATCTGCTTTTGGATTGACGCAGAAGTTTTTGATAGGGTAGTTGTTTTCGTTGTCACAGTTGTCGATGAAGTGTTGAATGTCGCTTCTTTTGCAAATTAGTCTGATGGCTACGCTCAGGTCATTGTCTCGGTTTTTTCCGATGGATTCGTAGTATGACAGTAATTCAATGCGCAGATCGTCTGTTACTTTCTTGAAAATATCTTTCATATTGCTGTATAATGCGTCGTTGTCGCGATTTGTCTTGAAACGAAAACTGTTTTTCTTGTTGATGATGCTGTTGTTTACGTTGCATATAAATCTTGAAAACTTTACAAGTGAGTGTAGTTGTGTTGTGAATATATTGTGTCTTCTAATGAGATATATTATAATAAATATTGAGCAACACACGATTGCTGCGTTTTGAAAGGCAAATATTGCGTTTATGGACTTTGTGTCGAATGCAAACAGGATGAGTGAGATGCCTATGCCAATAATTCCGACATATATACTGAGGTAGGCAAGGTATCTGTCTTTGTATGTTTTTCTGTACTTATCAAAACTTACGTAGAGTTTTCTGAAAAGTTCCAGCATAGCTCCCTCCTGTGCCGTTTTCATGATGCTATTTTTTTTGCTGAAACCGTCAACTTTATTGTGCATTGGATGCGATTATTGATATGCATAGGCTTACTTTTGTGGTGCGCCACTTCTTCTTCTACGGCACGCTGCGCCCCGGGCAGCGCAACCACGCCGTCTTTCTGGACGGCCGCCCCGGCGTGATCCATGTGGGCGGCGGGCTCACCGTGGAGCGCTTCTCCATGCTCGCGGCGGGGTTCCCTTACGTGCTGCGCGAGCCCGCCCGGGACCGCATCCGGGGCGACGTGTTCCTCATCCGTTCCGCGCGCGCGGTCCGCGCCCTGGACGCCCTGGAGGGCCATACCGGCCGCGCGGAGGGCTACCGCCGGGAGATCGTCCCCGTCCGCATGGACCAAAGGGTTCAGATCCCCTGCTGGACCTACATCCATTACGGCTCGCCCCTGGCCGAGCCCGTGCCCGGCGGCGACTGGCTGTCGCGCCCCGGCGGTTGACAGGGCCGCCCACGGCCTTTAAGCGCTTTTGTTCACAAAGATCGTCCAGGAGCGCTTCATGAACAAGACCATCGAGTATATCGTCGGCGACGGCATCGGGCCTGAGGTCTTCGCCGCCGCGCGTCCCGTCATCGACGCCGCCGTGGCCAAGGCCTACGGCGATTCCCGCAAGCTTTCGTGGCACGAGCTGCTTGCCGGCGAGAAAGCCTTCAAGGAAACCGGCAATTACCTGCCCCAGGAGACCCTGGACGCCCTGGCCAAGGCCGAGCTGGCCATGAAAGGCCCCCTGGGCACCCCCGTGGGCGGCGGCATCCGCAGCCTCAACGTGACCATGCGCCAGGTGCTGGACCTCTACGCCTGCATCCGGCCCATCAAATACTTCCAGGGCATCGAGAGCCCCGTGAAGCGCCCCGACCTGGTGGACATGATCGTCTTCCGCGAAAACACCGAAGACGTCTACGCGGGCATCGAATGGGCCTCCGGAACCCCCGAGGCCAAACGCCTCATCGAATTCCTGGAGTCCATGGGCAAAAAGGTGGACGCCACGGCCGGCATCGGCATCAAGCCCATGACCCCCGCTGGCTCCAAGCGCCTTGTCCGCAAGGCCATCGAGCACGCCGTGAGCCAGGGCAAGCCCAACGTCACCCTGGTGCACAAGGGCAACATCATGAAGTTCACCGAGGGCGGCTTCCGCGCCTGGGGCTACGAACTGGCCGCCGAGGAGTTCGCCGACCAGGTGATGACCGAGCAGCAGGCCAAGGAAGGCGGGACCAAGCCCGTGGTGATCAAGGACCGCATCGCCGACGCCATGTTCCAGGAAGTGCTCATCCGCCCCGAGCAGTATTCGGTGATCGCCACCACGAACTTGAACGGCGACTACATCTCCGACGCCCTGGCCGCCCAGGTGGGAGGCCTCGGCCTGGCCCCTGGCGTGAACATGAGCGCCAGCCTGGCCTTCTTCGAGGCCACCCACGGCACCGCGCCCACCATCGCGGGCATGGACAAGGCCAATCCCGGCTCCCTGGTGCTCTGCGGGGCCATGCTCCTGGAGCACGTGGGCTGGTTCGAGGCCGCCAAGCTCATCCACGACGCCATGGACAAGGTGATCAGCGCCAAGACCGTCACCGTGGACCTGGCCTCCCAGATCCCGGGCTCCACCACCGTGGGCTGCAAGGCCTTCGGCGAACTGCTCCAGAAGAACTTTTAGGGCTTCAGCTTCGGGTCGGAAACGAAATGAAAGGGCGGCGGGGCCGGATGGCTCCGCCGCCCCTGGCTTTCAGGGGAGGGCGGGTCAGCGCGGGCCGACTCCGCGCATGCAGGAGCGCAGCATGAGTTCCTGGAGGATGATGCGCTCGTAGTCCAGCGAAGCCGGGAGGGCGTTCCAGGCGTTTTCGGAAGGGCCGCCCTCGATGAACTGCGCTTCTTCCCAGAAGTCGAGCAGTTCGTCGTCGGCCAGGTTCTTCACCTGGTCCTCGAGCGGGTAGGGATCGTTCTCGGGGTAGTGCTGTCCCATGGTCGGAAAATGCCTCCGCCGGACGTTTCCGGCGCTTCATCCTTAAACGAGCGGCGTTTTTTTGCAAGCTTCGTCATTGCCCCGCGCGCGGCTGTCCTGGTCCGGGGTTGCCAGGGGGCGTTTTTGGAGCTACACGAAGAGCTTGCGGGCATCCGCGTTTTGCGGTGCCGCCAGTGCCCATACCCGGAGGAACCAGGATGGACGAGGCTCAGAAAAAGCAGGACGCCGAACTCATGCAGCTGGTGACGTTTTCCATCGGCGAAGAAGAATTCGGCGTGGACATCCTCAAGGTCCAGGAAATCATCCGCATGATGGAGATCACCAAGGTCCCGCGCGCTCCCGAGTTCGTGGAAGGGGTGATCAACCTGCGCGGCAAGGTGATTCCCATCATCGATCTGCGCAGGCGCTTCGGACTCTCCTCGCGGGGGCACGACAAGCACACGCGCATCATCGTGATCGAAATCAACAACATGATCGTTGGCTTCGTGGTGGACTCGGTCTCCGAGGTGCTGCGCATTCCCTCCAGCACGGTGGAGCCGCCGCCGCCCGTGGTCTCCGGCCTGGAAAGCGAATACATCAGCGGCGTGGGCAAGCTGGAGGACCGGCTGCTCATCCTGCTCGACCTGGACAAGCTCCTCTCCCACGAGGAACGCGAAAACCTCATAGGCGTCTAGGCCTTTCGACCCCGAACATGCTGCGCCGCCGGTCCCTCACGGGTCCGGCGGCTTTCGCGCGCAAGGCCCATGGCCCATCCAGACAGTCCTCTCGGCGCCCTTCTTTCCGGCAAGTCCCAGACGGTCAGCATCTACAAGAGCGGACCGGGGTCCGTCGTCGCCCTGTGCCGTGAACTGGTCCACAAGGGCCGGTCCGTGGTGCTCGTGGCCCCCGGAGCGGCCGACCTGGCCCAGCTGACGGCCCTTCTCGCCCTGCACTTCCCGCCGGGGGGCGAGCCCCTGGACGAGCGCCCCTGGGCCGCGCTGCCGTCCTACGTGCCAGGTCCGCCGGGCCTGGCCTCCTGGGCCAGGCGCTGGGCCTTCCTCCATGCGGCGGCCAACACCGTCACGCCCAAGGTGCTCTGCCTGAGCGTGGAGAACCTGCTGCCCAAATGGCCGCCGCGCCAGGCCCTGGAGCACTCCGTGCTGGAGGTGCGCGCCGGGGAGGAACTCGCGCCGGACATGGTGCTGGAACAGGCCGCGGCCTGGGGCTACCGCCGGGTGGGCATGGTCTCCCAGCCCGGCGAGATGGCCCTGCGCGGCGACCTCCTGGACATCTACCCTCCCGGGCACGAACACCCCCTGCGCCTGGAATTTTTCGGAGACACCCTGGAGAGCCTGCGCGCCTTCGACGCCAACTCCCAGCGTTCGCTCGCCCCGGCCCAGCGCGCGGTGATCCTGCCCGTGGCCCCTGCCATCCTGGCCGAGCCCTTCGTGACGCGCGCCCGGGAAAACTGGGCCAGGCTGGCCCAGACCGGCGAACTGGGCCGCGCCGCCCAGGCCCGCATGGAGGAAATGCTCCTCCAGGGCGATGGGACCATCTTTCCCGGCCTCTTCTACGACCAACCCGTGCCCCTGGAGGCGTGGCTGCCCGGGAACGCCGTCTACGTGCTGGCCCAGTCCTCCAATCTGCGCCCCCGCCTGGAGGAGCAGGAGTTCGGCTGGGTGACCACCCTGGAGAAGACCTCCCAGCAGCAAGGCTTCCCCTGGCCGCGCCATCAGTTGCTCTGGCCCGAGGCCATGGCCCGGCGCACCTGGCGCGACAAGTCCCAGCTGGTCTTCGAGGATCTGGTGATCGGCCACGAAAAGCACGGGGTGGACCTGCCCGAGCGCAAGATCGAGAATTTCCAGGACCTCTTCTGGCGTCCCGACGAGGCCCGCAGGCCCTGGTCCACCCTGGTGGCGGGCCTGCGCCGCTGGGAGGAGGAGCGCCGCCAGGTACTCCTGTCGTTCCATTCGCGGCAGTCGCGGCGCAAGTTCCTCAAGCTTTGCGAGCACGAGGGCGTGGCCCTCTCCCTGGAGCAGCCCGCGCCGGGCAAGCCCGGGCTCCACGCGCTGGTCTCGCCGCTGCGCCGGGGCATGGAGCTCTCCTGGTGCAACTGCCTCGTGCTGCCCGAGGACGTGCTCCAGCCCGGGGCGGAACGTCAGGCGCGCTCCCGTCCCGAGAAGGGCTTCAAGGGTCTGGCCGCCTTCGACGACGTGAACCCGGGCGACCTCCTGGTGCACCGCGACTACGGCCTGGCCCGCTTCGAAGGCCTCTCGAGGCTCTCGGTGGATCAGGCCGCCAACGACTACCTCCTGCTGGTCTTCGACGGCGACGACCGCCTTTACCTGCCGGTGGACCGCTTGAACCTGGTGCAGCGCTACAAGGGGCCCGAGGGGGCCGATCCCTCCCTGGACCGCCTGGGCGGCACGCGCTGGAAATCCAGCCGGGAGAAGGCGCGCAAGGCCATCGAGCGCATCGCCCAGGATCTGGTGGAGATGTACGCCTACCGCCGCGTGGCCAAGGGCTACGCCTACGGCCCCGTGGACGAGCTCTACTGGGAATTCGAGGCCACCTTCGGCTTCGAGGAGACCCCCGACCAGGACCGCGCCATCGCCGAGGTGCTGGAGGACATGGAGCGCCCCGAGCCCATGGACCGCCTCGTCTGCGGCGACGTGGGCTTCGGCAAGACCGAGGTGGCCATGCGCGCCGCCTTCCGCGCCGTGCTGGACGGCAAGCAGGTGGCGCTTCTGTGCCCCACCACGGTGCTGGCCGAACAACATTACCAGAACTTCTCCAAACGTCTCGAGGGTTTTCCGGTGCAGATCGGCATGCTCTCGCGCTTCGTGCCGCCCAAGCGGGCCAGGATGGTCACCGAGGCCGCGGCCAAGGGCGAGCTGGACATCCTCATCGGCACGCACCGCATGCTCTCCAAGGACGTGAGCTTCCCCCGCCTGGGCCTGATCATTCTGGACGAAGAGCAGCGCTTCGGGGTGAAGCACAAGGAGAAGCTCAAACTTCTCAAGCGCAACGTGGACGCGCTGACGCTCACGGCCACGCCCATCCCGCGCACGCTGCAGCTCTCGCTCTCGGGGCTGCGCGGCCTCTCCGTGATGGAAACGCCCCCGGCGGACCGCAAGCCCGTGGAGACCGCTCTGGTGGACCGCGACGAACGCATGCTGGCCAACATCCTGGCCCGTGAGCTGGAGCGGGGAGGGCAGGTGTTCTGGGTGCACAACCGGGTGCAGAGCCTGCCCCAGGCAGCCGATCTGGTGCGCAAGCTGGCCCCTGGCGCGCGCATCGGCATGGCCCACGGCCAGATGGCCGAGAAGGACCTTGAAGAGGCCATGCACGGCTTCTGGCACGGCGAGATCGACGTGCTGGTGTGCACGGCCATCGTGGAATCCGGCCTGGACTTCCCCCGGGCCAACACCCTGGTGGTGGACAACGCCCACATGTTCGGCCTGGGCCAGCTCTACCAGCTGCGCGGGCGCGTGGGGCGCTCCGAACGCCAGGCCTACGCCTATTTCGTGGTCTCCTCCCTGGACCACGTGCCCGAGCTGGCCCGCAAGCGACTCCAGGTGATCCTGGACATGGACTACTTGGGCGCGGGCTTTCAGATCGCCATGGAGGATTTGCGCCTGCGCGGGGCGGGCAACATCCTGGGCGAGGCCCAGTCGGGCCAGATCGCGCGCATCGGCCTGGACCTCTTCCTGGAGATGCTTGACGAGGAGGTCCGCCGGGTCAAGGGCGAACCGGCCCGTGAGGAAGTGGAGACGGAGCTCAACCTTTCCATCCCCGCTCGCATCCCCGAGACCTACGTGCCCGATCCCCGCGAGCGCCTGCGGCTCTACAAGAACCTCACGGCCGCCCAGGGCGAGGCCGGGCTGGCCGAGGTGATGGCCGGCGTGCGCGACCGTTTCGGCCATGCCCCCGAGGAACTGGAGAACTTCGCGGCCGTGCTGGGGCTCAAACGCGTGCTCACCCGCCTGGGCGTGCGCCGCGCCGACGTGCACGCCGCCAAGGTGGCCCTCACCTGGGACGAGAAATCCCAGGCCGTGGACCCCCAGGCCCTCCTTGCCTGGATCGCCGCCCGCCCGGCCGAGGCGAAGCTTTTCCCCCCTGCGAAGCTGGAACTGCGCCTCGATCAGGCGCTCCCCACGCGCCGCGCCCTGGAGCGAGCCGCCCAGGATCTGGCGGGCCTTCTGCCGTGAGCATGCGTTTCCTCCTGCTGGCCGCCGCGCTGCTCCTTGCCGCCGCCTGTCAGCCCGAGCCCAGGGACCAGGGCGTGGCCGCCCGGGTGAACGGACGCCCCATCATGGTGCGCACGGTGGAGTTCGTACACGGCCTGAGCCCCTATTCGCCCCCCCTGGAAACCGGCAAGGCCCTGGAAAGCCTCTCGGCGGAGTATGGCCGGGCCCTGGCCCTGCTGGTGGTGGAGGAGCTGGCCCACCAGGAGCTGACGAGGCGCGGCCTGGAGATCACCGAGGCGGAGTTGGTCACGGCCGAGACGGCCGTGCGATCGGGCTATCCGGGCAACGCCTTCGAGGAAGCCCTGACCGAAGAGGGCATAGACCTCGCCTCGTGGCGCGAGCGCCTGCGCGGCCGCCTGGCCCTGGACGCCCTGGCGCAGCGGGTGCTCCGGCCGCGCGTGAGCCTTGCCCCCGAAGAGGTGCAGGCCTACTATAAGAGCGCCAGCCAGGAGTTCGTGCAGCCCGCGTGGGTGAAGTTCGTGCGGGTGGAATCGAAGACTCCCGAAGCGTTGCGCTCGGCCCTGGAGTCGGCGCGCGGCGCAGCGGACCCGGCCGGGGTGCTGGGCGTCTTCGACGAGGTACACGTGCAGTCCCAGGCGCTGGAGGAAACGGCTTTGCCCGCCAAGTGGCGCGAGGCCCTGGCCAGACTCAAACCCGGCGAGGCGGGGTCGCCCGTCCAGGGCGGCATCGGTTGGGAGGCCTTCGTGGTGCTGGAGCGCGGCGAGGCCCGCGCGGAGGGGCTGGTGCAGGTCTACGGACTTGTGGAGAAGCGTCTTGCCGAGGCCAAACTCTCCGAGGAGTTCACCCGTTGGCTGACCCAGGCCCTGAACACCTCGGTGATCCAGATCAATCCCGGCCTTACGGCGTCCGCGGGACGTTGACGCAGATTCGTTGCAAGCCTTCCCAAAAGCGCATACAAGGTCCCAGCCGAAGGCCGCACGGCCCCATTCGCCAATCTGCCTCCGTGGAGGATGCCCTTGCCCGTCGTTTCCCGCCTATTCCTTGCCGCCGTCCTTTCGCTGTATCTGGCCAGTCCCGCATCTGCCGCGCAGCAGCAGGTGGTGGACAAGATCGTCGCCCAGGTCAACGGCGAGATGATCACCCTGTTCGATCTCAACGAGCGCGTGAAGAACTACGTCACCCAGGTGGAACGCAAACCGTTCAACCCTTCCGACCCCATCCTCCGCGAACTCCAGGAGCGCATGCTCAAGGCCATGATCGAGGACATCCTGCTCAAGCAGGAGGCGGTCCGGCTCAAGGTGAACATCAGCGACGCCGAGGTGGAGACGCGCATCAGGGAACTGCGTGAGAAGGGCGGGCTTTCCGAGGCCCAGTTCGTCCAGCAGCTGCGGCTCGAAGGAATGACCCGCAAACAATTCGCCGACGCCATCAAGCGCGACATCCTCAAGAAACAATTGCTGGGCTACATGGTCCAGCGCAAGGTGGTGGTCACCGACGAGGAGATCCGCGCCTATTTCGAGCAGAACAAGTCCGGCCTGCGCGTCCAGACGGGGCAGCGCATCGGGCTCATCATGCTCGCCAAGCCGGAGGAGGCCAAGGCCCTGCGCCAGCGCATCGTCTCCGGGCAGATTTCCTTCGCTGATGCCGCGCGCAAGTTTTCCATCGGCCCCGGCGCGGAGCAGGGCGGCGACCTGGGCAAGGTGGACCTGAAGGACCTCGCCCCGGAACTGGCTCAGGCGATCAGGAACGTGCCTCAGGGCGGCGTGAGCGAGCCGGTGATGCTCGACGGCAAGCCGGTGCTGCTCACCATGGCCGCTCCCGACGCGCCGGCTGCCGCCGCGCAGGCCTCGGGCGGCCCCTCGTACGAGTCCGTGCGCGACGAGATCCAGGATCGACTCTACAAGGAAAAGCTAGAGAAGCAGTTCACCGACTACATGGACAAGCTCCGGGCGAAGTCGGTCATCAAGATCAACCTGTGAGCCAGAAAGTAATCAAGGACGCGTGATGACCCTCGAGGAAATGGGCGCGCTGCTCCGTCAGGAGCGTGAAAGGCGTGAGTTGAGCCTGGAAAAGGCGGCCGCCGAAATCAAAATCAGCAAGAAATACCTTGTCGCGATCGAATCGGGGCTTACCAAGGACCTGCCCCATCCGGTCTACGCAAAGGGTTTCGTGAAAAACTACGCCCGGTTGCTGGGCCTTGACCCCGAGGCGATGGGCGAGGTGCTCTCCAGGCACTACGCCGTGGACGAAGACCAGCTCCAGAGCGGGCCGGGCGCGGAGTACCGCGAGAGCCCCCAGCCCATCAAGGAGCGCAAGTCCGGGTACGTCTCCTCCGGAGCTTCCGGCTTCAAGCCCTCCCTCTGGCTGGGCCTGCCCCTGGTGGCCGTGTTCGCCGGGTTGGTGTGGTTTTTCTTCTTCTCCAACATGGGGGCGAGCTTTTCCCTGGATAGCCTCACAAGCCTCTTCGCCTCCAAGCCCGAGGTCCAGGCCCCGCAACAGTCGGCCGCTCCGGCCCCGGCGCAGCCGACCCCGAAGCCCGAACCCAAGGCCGAGCCCGCCCCCGCCTCGCCGTCGGCCCCCCCCGCGCCCCAGGCCCAGGACGCCCAGGTTCCCCGCGAACTCCTGGCCACCGGCTCCGGCCCGGCGCGCCCCTTCCCCCTGCCGCCCGCCCAGGCCGAAACGGCCGTGAGCCCCGAGGCCCTCGCCTCCGAGGCCCAGTTCGCCAGCCAGGGCAAGCAGGCGCTGGAGGTCAACGCCACGCAGGCCGCCGTGCTGGAGGCATCCCTTGAGGACGGTCAGAAGCGCGCCTTCACCCTGGTGAAGGGACAGCGCCTCGTGCTGCGCTTCGACGGCAAGGCCACCCTGCGCTTCCAGCAGGCCCCGGCCGTGGGCATCAAGTTCAACGGCAAGGACTATCCCCTGGAGGGCGGCAAGGCCGACGGCCGGTCCATCACCTTCCCCTAGCCCCCGGCGGCTGACGGGCGGCCGCGAGCCATGGAGTCCATCGAAAAAGCCCTGGTCCTCAAGGTGGGGCGCTTCCGCGAGGTGGACGCCTGGCTCAAGCTGTTCTCGCCGCGCAAGGGCGTCTTCAATGCCTTCGCCTTCGGGGGGTCCGTGAGCCGCAGGCGTTTCCTGGGCTGCCTGGACCCGCTCAACGTGGTGACCTTCAAGGTGAAGTCCGATGCGGCCAAGGGCTACACCTATCTGCTGGAAGGGGCGCTCGTGCGCGCCCACCCGCGCTTGCGCCAGGATCAGGAGCGATTGGGCATGGCCGTGAACTGCCTGAAGTTTCTGGAGGCCGTCCACCTGGGGCACCCGGGCAGCGAGGCCGTGTACGATCTGACGCTGGAGACCCTGGACACGCTGGAAGCCGGGGGCAACCCCTGCGGACTCCTGCCGCTCTTCTTCCGCGCGCGCATGGCCTTCGACCAGGGCTTCCGGCCTGATTTCACCGCCTGCGCCCGCTGCGGCGTCCTGCTGGACCAGGCCCCGCCCCCCTCGCTGTTCCTTGTGGAGCAGGGCAGGCTCCACTGTTCGCAGTGCCGGCGCTGGGGCAAAGGGGCCGCCGCAATCCTGGGCGGCGAGGCCCTTCAGGCCCTGCGCGACCTGTCGGAGCATGGCCCTGCGCGCTGGGCGGACATGTCACTCCCGGCCCGGGCGCGCGGCGAAGTTGCCCGGTCCGTGGACCTTTTCGTGGAATACCACCTGGGCTTGACCTGGGACCACGGCTCGTTTAGGCGCTTCTGACGCCTTAACCCCAGAGGAGCCTTCATGAACTTCCAAGACGTCATCCTCACCCTGCAGTCCTATTGGGCCAGGCAGGGATGCCTGATCGTCCAGCCCTACGACCTGGAAGTGGGCGCGGGGACCTTCAACCCCTCCACGTTCTTCCGCGGCATCGGCCCCGAGCCCTGGCGCGCGGCCTACGTGGAACCCTCCCGGAGGCCCACCGACGGCCGCTACGGCGAGAACCCCAACCGCCTCCAGCACTACTACCAGTTCCAGGTGATTCTGAAGCCCTCGCCCGACAACGTGCAGGATCTCTACCTGGAGAGCCTGCGCGCCCTGGGCGTGCCCCCCGAGGCCCACGACATCCGCTTCGTCGAGGACGACTGGGAATCCCCCACCCTGGGCGCATCGGGCCTGGGCTGGGAGGTGTGGCTCAACGGCATGGAGGTCACGCAGTTCACCTACTTCCAGCAGGTGGGCGGCATCGAACTCTCGCCCGTGTCCGTGGAAATCACCTACGGCCTGGAGCGCATCTCCATGTATCTCCAGGAGAAAGAGTCCGTCTACGATCTGGCCTGGAACGACTCCGTGACCTACGGCCAGGTGCACCACCAGGGCGAGGTGGAACACTCGAAATACAACTTCGAGCACGCCGACGCCGCCATGCTCCTCGGCTTTTTCAACTCCTGCGAGGCCGAGTGCAAGCGCCTTTGCGAGCTGGGCCTGCCCTGGCCCGCCTACGACTACTGCCTGCGCTGCTCGCACACCTTCAACATGCTCCAGGCCCGGGGGGCCATCTCCATCACCGAGCGCACGGGCTACATCGCCCGCGTGCGCGCCCTGGCCTCCGCCCTGGCGAGGCTCTACGCCGCCCAGCGCGCCGAAATGGGCCACCCCCTCCTGCAACGCTAAAGGACGCAAGACATGCCATCCTTCCTGTTGGAAATCGGCTTCGAGGAAATGCCGTCGCGCTTCCTGGCCTCCCTGTGCGCCGAGCTGCGCCAGGGCCTGGCCGGACTCCTGGAACAGCACAAGCTCGGCTTTGCAAAGGTGGAGACCTGGGCAACGCCCCGTCGCCTCACCGCCCTGGTCTCGGAACTGGAGGCCGTGCAGCGCCGCGAGGAGGAGGTGGTCACCGGCCCCCCCGTGCGCGCCTCCTACGACGCCTCGGGCAATCCCACCGCCGCGGCCCTAGGCTTCGCCAAAGGCCAGGGGGCGGATTTCTCCGACGTGTTCACCGTGGACACCCCCAAGGGGCAGTACCTGGCCGTGCGCAAGGCCACCGGCGGGGCCATGGCCCTGGACCTGTTGCCCGCAATCTGCCCGGCGGCGCTCAAGGCCCTGAACTTCCCCAAGAAGATGCACTGGGGCAGCCTCGACTACACCTTCGGCAGGCCCATCCGCTGGATCGTGGCCCTGCTCGACGACCAGGTGGTCCCCTTCGAGGTGGCGCGGGTGGCCTCCGGGCGCGCAACGCGCGGACACCGGGTGATGGGCCCGGGCCCCTGGGAACTGGGCTCCGCGGACGACTATTTCTCCACGCTGGGCGAAAAGGGCAGGGTGGTTCTGGACGCCAAGGCCCGGCGCGTCTCCATTCTGGAGCAGTGCGAGAAGGCCGCCCGGGCCGTGGGCGGCAAGCCCGTGGTCAACGAGCGCCTGCTGGAAGAGGTCTGCGGCCTGGTGGAGCGCCCCCTGGTGATCCTGGGCAACTTCGACCCGCGCTACCTGGAGCTGCCCCGCGAGGTGCTGCTCACCAGCATGGAGAGCCACCAGAAGAGCTTCGGCGTGGAGGACGCCTCCGGGAAGCTCCTGCCGCACTTCCTGACCACCTCCGGCATCGAGCCCACCGACGTGGCCCTGGTGCGCAAGGGCTGGGAGCGCGTGCTCAAGGCCCGACTGGAGGACGCCCGCTTCTTCTGGGAGACCGACCTGCAGGCCAGCCTGGACGCGTGGCTCGCCAAGCTCGAAAACGTGACCTTCCTGGCCCCCCTGGGCTCCATGGGGGCCAAGAGCCGTCGCGTGGAGACCCTCTGCGCCTGGCTTGCCGCGCACCTGGCCCCGGAAATGGCCGCCAGCCTGCCCCGCGCGGGCCGCATCTGCAAGGCCGACCTGGTTTCCGAGATGGTGGGCGAGTTCGCCGACCTCCAGGGCGTGATGGGCGGCATCTACGCCCGGCGCAAGGGGGAGAAGGAGGCCGTGGCCAAGGCCGTGGCCGGGCAGTATCTGCCGCTTGGCCCTGAGAGCCCCGTGCCCGCCGACCTGGGCGGCGCGCTCCTGGCCGTTGCCGACAAGATGGACACCCTGGCCGGATGCTTCGGCCTGGACATGATCCCCACCGGCGCGGCGGACCCTTACGCCCTGCGCCGCCAGACGCTCGGCGTGTGCCGCATCCTTGTGGAGCACGGCCTGCGCCTGGACCTGGGCGAACTGGCCCGGGCCGCCTTCGCGGACTACAAAGGGGTGACCTGGAAGCTCGACCCGGAGGAGGCCCGTGCAAAGCTCGTGGAGTTCTTCGGTTCGCGCCTGAAGGCCTGGCTTCTGGGACGCGGCGTGCGGCCCCAGGTGGCCGAGGCGGCCCTGGGCGCGGGCTTCACCGACCCATGGTCCCTGGAGGCCCGCACGGCGGCCCTGACGCGCTTCAGCAAGTCCCAGGGCTTCGACCAGGCGGTGCTGGCCTTCAAGCGCGCTGCCAACATCATCCGCAAGCAGGCCTCCAGCATGGAGCTTACGGGCCAGGTGGACAAGTCCCTGCTTGTGGAACCCGCCGAACTGGCCCTGGCCGAGGCCCTGGAGGCCACGGCGGCCCGCTTCGAGACCCTCTGGGCAGACGACGATTACGACGCCCTCTTCGGGCTCCTGGGAGAGCTGCGCCCCAGCGTGGACGCCTTCTTCGACAACGTGATGGTGATGTGCGAGGACGAGGGCCAGCGGCGCGCTCGGCTCAACCTCCTGCGCTCCCTGGTGGACCGCCTGGGCAGGCTAGCCGACTTCTCGGCCCTGCAGGTCTAGCGGAAAATGTATGCGGCGGCCGGGAAATTCGACGGGAAATGCTTGACACCCGTCGCACTCCGGCCTATTAAATCCGTCTTTGAAATTGAAGCGAGGAGGGAAATCCCTTGGCCAATCATAAGTCCGCGCTGAAGAGGCACCGTCAGAGCCTGATCGCCCGTGCCCGCAACCGCGCCATGAAGACCCGTGTGAAGAACGCCATCAAGGCCGTGCGCGAGGCCGTGGAGTCCAAGGACACCGCCGCCGCCCAGGACGCTCTGCGGGCCGCCACCGCCGTGCTCGACGGCGCCGCCTCCAAACAGATCATCCACTGGAAGACCGCCGCCCGCAAGGTTTCCCGGCTGAATCTGGCCGTGAACAAGCTCGCGGTCTAGCCACCGGCAGACGAAGCATTCCCGAGCCCGCCGGCGTGGCCGTGCGGGCTCTTTCCTTTTGTCCCGCGCCTTTCGCCTCGCAGTCTGTCGGCTTGCGCCGCCGGGTGCGGGCCGCTACGGACGTCTCCGTCGCGGGCCAGGCATCCCGCCATGCCGTGCGCCTCAGCCGCGCCGGTGGCTGAGTGTTTCCAATCGTTGACCCCGCGCGGCTTTCCGGGCATCCCACAACGCATGGCCTCTTCCCGCACCAAGAAACGCGTCCCGGTTCTCGAAACGGCCGATCCGGCCGAGCTTTCCGTCGCCTCCCGCGAATCTGCCGCGGCCCCGGAGCCCGGCAGGCTCGATCAGGTCTGGACCGCGCTCCTGGCCCACCGCCCCGTGGCCCGCTCCAGGATCCAGGAGTGGATCAAGGCGGGGCTGGCCCGCGTGGACGGTCAGAGCGTCACGCGTCCCTCCCACAAGCTGGGCGGCGGCGAGGCCCTGACCTTGGACATCCCCGAAGCGCGGGACACGCCCGCGCCCGAGCAGGGCGGGCTGCACGTGCTCTACCGCGACGCCCACCTCCTGGTGCTGGACAAGCCCCCGGGCCTCACCGTGCACCCCGCCCCCAGCTGTCCCGAAGGCACGCTGGTCAACCGGCTGCTGCACCACTTTCCCGAACTGGCGCGCATCGAAGGGCAGCGCCCGGGCATCGTCCACCGCATCGACAAGGACACCTCGGGGCTCCTGGCCGTGGCGCTCCACGAGGCCGCGCGTCTGCGCCTCTCCGAGGCTTTCGCCGGGCGCGAGGTCTCCAAGACCTATCTTGCCCTGGTGCACGGCAGGCCCGCCCGGGACGTGGGCTCTTCCGACGCCCCCATCGGCCGCGACCCCTCCCACAAGACGCGCATGTGCGTGCAGCGCGGCGGCCGCGAGGCCCACAGCCGCTGGCGCGTGGCCTGGAGCGCCCCCTCGGGCCGGGCGAGCCTGCTGGAAGTGGAGATCGACACCGGGCGTACGCACCAGATCCGCGTGCACCTGGCCCATGCGGGGCATCCCCTGCTGGGCGACGTCGTGTACGCCTCGCGCGAGCAGGCCGAGCTGAAGCGCTCCGACCCGCTGCTGCACAAGCTGGCCTCGCGCCAGATGCTCCACGCCTGGAAGCTGGGGCTGCCGCATCCGGCCTTTGGTTCCAGCGAGTCGGAGGAGGGCGTTCCGGAACGCCTCGATTTCGTCTGTCCGCCGCCCGGGGATTTCTGGCGCGTGCTGCTCCATCTTGGCCGCGGCTGCCAGCGCGTGGGCGTGGTGGGGCTCCCGGGCTCGGGCAAGAGCGCGCTGCTTTCAGCCTTCGAGGCCCGAGGCCTGCCCGCGTGGAGCGCCGACCGCTACGTGGCCGCGCTCTACGAGCCGGGCCGCGACGGCGCGAACCTCCTGCGCTCCCGCTTCGGGGAACGCTTCGTGCCCGAGGCCCGTGGCGGGGTGGACAAGGCCGCGCTCCTGGCCGCCATGCGCGCCTCCGAGAGCCTGCGCCGCGAAGTGATGGAGCTGCTCTATCCCGTGGTGCGCGGCGGCCTGGAGGACTTCTGGCGCGAGCAGACGCGCGTCCGCGTGGCCTTCGCCGAGGTCCCCATGCTCCTGGAGGCGGGATGGACCGGCGCTGGGGCCGTGGACCTCGTGGTCGGCGTGGACTGCCCGGATGACCTGCGCCATCAACGCCTGCGCAAGAAGCGCGGCTGGGACGACGCCCTGTCCGCACAGGTGGACTCCTGGCAGTGGCCCCGGGAGAAGAAGCTCGCTGCCTGCGCCTTCGTGGTGGAGAACGCCTCGGACCTTGCCGCCGTGGACCGGGCCGCCGCCCGTCTGCTCCGTGATCTTGCGGGCCTGCGCCGGGCCGGCGTCGCCTCCCTGCTTGCCTGGATGCGCGTGAAGGGGTATTGTTCCTAGATGATGACGGCTCCCGATCCTCTCGCGCGGGTTTCGCGCCGCGCCCCGGGGCGTGGCGCGTGATCCCCCTCAAGGACAACATCCCGCGCATCCGCGTGCCTCTCGTGGTCTGGACGATTTTTTTCCTGAACGCGGCGGTGTTCGTGGGGGAGCTCTTCCTCACGGAGCGCGGCCAGGCCCTGCTCTTCAACCTGCACGGGGCCGTGCCGCTGCGCTTCACCAGCCCGGAACTGGCCCTGGCCATGGGCTATCCCCGCGGGGCATGGTCCACGGCCGTCACCTACATGTTCCTGCACGGCGGCTGGATGCACTTTCTCCTGAACATGTGGGTGTTCTGGGTCTTCGCGGACAACGTTGAGGACGCCCTGGGCCACCGGCGCTTCGCCCTGTTCTACCTGCTTTCTGGTCTGGCCGCCCTGGCCCTGCACGTGGCCTTCAACGCGGACTCGCGCATGCCCGTGGTGGGTGCGTCCGGGGCCATCGCCGGGGTGATGGGGGGCTATTTCCGGCTCTTCCCCCACGCGCGCGTCATCGTGCTCATTCCCATCATCTTCATCCCGTGGATCGTCGAAGTGCCGGCCACGCTCTTTCTGGGGCTCTGGTTCATTATCCAGGTCTGGTCCGGCCTCTCGGAGACCGGAGCAGGAGTGGACGGCCAATCCGTGGCCTGGTGGGCCCACGCAGGGGGCTTCGCCTTCGGCATGTTCCTCGTGAGCGTTCTGTCCAAGCGGGACTGCCGCTACTGCTACCTGCCCGAGAGCCGCGCCTACCGGCGGGAGTGACCCGGCCGCCGTTCTGGACATCGCGGGCGTCCGCGCGTATCCATCCCGCTTGGCCCGCGCTGGCCAAGGCGTCCCCCCCAACAACGAGGCTTCCATGCTCAGTATCGAAAACCTGCACGTGAAGATCGGCGACCGGGAGGTGCTCAAGGGCATCGACCTGGAAATCAAGGAAAACGAGACCTTCATCCTCTTCGGACCCAACGGTTCCGGCAAGACGACCCTGCTCATGACCCTCATGGGCTTCGGCAATTATACCATCACCGAAGGGCGCATCATGTTCCGGGGGCACGACATCACCCACGCCCCCATCCACGAGCGCGCCAAGCTGGGCATCGGCATGTCCTTCCAGCGCCCGCCCACCATCCACGGCCTCAAGCTGCGCCACCTGGTCTCCATGACCGCCCAGGGCAGGCCCGTGGCCGTGGACGCCCTGGCGCACCGCGTGAACATGGACACCTTCCTGGACCGCGACGTCAACGCGGGCTTCTCCGGCGGCGAAATCAAGCGCTCGGAGCTGCTCCAGCTCATGGCCCAGCAGCCCCACATGGTGCTCTTCGACGAGCCCGAGTCCGGCGTGGACCTGGAAAACATGAAGCTCATCGGCAACACCGTGCGCGAACTGTTGGGCGGCGAATGCGCCATGGGCACCGAACGCAGCCTGCGCATGGCCAAATGCGGACGCCACGTGGCCGGCCTGATCATCACGCACACGGGCTACATCCTCGAATACATCAACGCCGACCGCGGTCAGGTGATGTACGAAGGCAAGCTCTGCTGCGAATCCAACCCCCGCGACATCCTCGACCACGTCAGCCGCTTCGGCTACCAGGAATGCCTGCGCTGCCTGGCCTGATACGGAGTTTCCCATGAAGCCCATCGACCTTTCGCAGTTCGACTTCGCCGCCCCCGCCCCGGGCCAGATCGCCGACCTCAACACCCTCGACGAGGCCGATAAGCACCAGCTGCTCATGGCGGGCGTGGACGTGGCCGCCAGCGCCGTCAGCGGCACCTACATGCACATGGACCACGGAGCGGTGCACTGCAAGAGCAAGCGCCCCGGCGTGGAGATCCTGGACATCAAGTCCGCAATGGCCAAGTACGACGGCCTCAAGGAATACATGTGGACCCTTGTCGACAAGGACAAGGACGACTTCACCCGCAAGGCCGCCAGCGACCTCCACGGCGGATACTTCATCCGCACCGAGAAGGGCGCGAAGATCACGGAGCCCGTGCAGTCCTGCCTGTTCATCAAGGGCGACATGACCGGTCAGGCCGTGCACAACATCATCGTTGTCGAGGAAGACTCGGAGTTGCACATCATCACCGGATGCTCCGTGGCCCATTCCTCCAAGGGCGCGGCGCACCTGGGCATCTCCGAATTCTTCGTGAAGAAGAACGCCAAGCTCACCTTCACCATGATCCACAACTGGGCCGAGAACACCGTTGTGCGCCCGCGCTCCGCCGGTAAGGTGGAGGAGGGCGGTGTGTTCCTCAACAACTACGTGCTGTTGAAGCCCGTGCGCGACCTCCAGATGTACCCCACCGTCACCCTGGCGGGAGAGGGCGCGGTGGCCCGCTTCAACTCCGTGATGGTGGCCCCGACGGGCTCCCACCTGGACACCGGCAGCCGTATCATCCTGGCCGCGCCCGACACGCGAGGCGAAATGATCGCGCGCACCATCACCACCGGCGGCACCATCATCGCCCGAGGCCACATCGCCGGCAACGCCGTGCCCGCGCGCGGACACCTGGAGTGCAAGGGCCTGATCCTCGGCGGCGGCGTCATCCACGCCATCCCCGAACTGGAAGCCACCGTGGACGGCGTGGAACTCTCCCACGAGGCCGCCGTGGGCAAGATCGCCCAGGAAGAGATCGAATACCTCATGGCGCGCGGCCTCGACGAGGAGGAAGCCACTTCCACCATCGTGCGCGGATTCCTCAACGTGGACATCATGGGCCTGCCCGACAAGCTCAAGAAGGTCATCGACGAGACCATCTCCGAATGCGAAAAGGACATGTTCTAAACCGTTGACCGCCCTCGATCGCAAGGCCGGGCCGGGACGATGCTCCGGCCCGGCCTTTTCTCAAACGGCCACCAGGCTTGAACTTCCCGCCGCGAACTGCTAGCCCCGCCCCACATGCCCGGCTACAAAGGACACATCGCGGGAGCCCTGGCCGCTACAGCAACCGCCCTGGGCGGAGCGTGGTGGCTCGGCCTCTACAAACCCGATCCCAAGACCATGGCCCTCATGGCCGCCCTGGCCGTGCTGGGCGCGCTCTTCCCCGACGTGGACACCAGCTCCAAAGGCCGACACCTCTACTACGGCGTGGCCCTGGCCGCCGACGCAGTGCTCATCCTGCGCGAACAGTACCGCTATGCCGCGCTCCTGGGCTTCTGCGCCATCCTCCCCGCCATCGGTTCCCATCGGGGATGGACCCACACCTGGTGGGCCGGGCTCGTCATCCCCAGCCCCATCCTCATCGCGCCCATGATGCTCATGGGCGTCGCCTTGAAAGTCCTGCTGCCCTTCTACCTCGCCGCCGTGCTGGGTTATTATTCGCACCTGCTCCTGGACGGGGAATTTTGATCCGGTAAGACAGTCGTCTCGGTGGCGGGAGGGCAGTCGGAGGAAGAAGCCTCCGGCGGCCAGGGCTCTGCCCTGGACCCGCTGGAGAGGGCGCTGCCCTCTCCAGACCTCACCCGCCAGGGGGAGCCCCACCTGGACCCGGCAGTTGCTTCGCGGGTTTCACCGGGTAGGCCTGTGTGAGAGGGGGCGGACAGACCCCGAACGCCCGGGCAGCAGCAGACAACCGCCGGGAACACGCTCAAAGCAGCGCTTATCCCGGCGGATTGCCATCGTCGCAAGCGACGATGAACAAGGAATTATCCTCAAAATTCCAAGAAACGGATCTTGCTCGAAAATCTGGCGCGCAGCGCCACGGCCCCCCGCGCGGGGATTCGCGGCTTTGCGCGAATTCCCGCGCGAAAGGCGGCGCAGCCGCAAAGGTCTTGCTGGCCAGACTGTCGTCGCTGGTGAAGCCCGCGAAGCGGAGTGGGAGTGCGGAGGGCGTAGCCCTTTGCCCGGAGGCATATTCTCCGACCGCCCCGCCACCCGGCCCTGCCGCCCCTCCCGCCGACGCGAAGCAATTGCCGGGGTCCGGGGGGAGGCTCTCCCCCCGGCGGGTGAGTGCAGAGAGGGCGGAGCCCTCTTTGCCCGCCGGAGGCTTCTTACCTGTCCGTACCATCCGACGTCGCGAGGGCGGGGCCATATACGGGTGCAGGGCGGAGCCCTGCCGGGGTCCGGGGCGAAGCCCCGTCTGATCCGGGCGAAGCCCTTGCCGCCGGGGGCCTGTTGCGCGACCGTGTTGCCGCCGCGTCTTTGTCAGCGGTGGGCGTCGTGGTCGGCGGCGTCCACGCCTTCCAGGGTGAACAGGACGGGCGTGCAGGTTCCTTTGCGGATGAGCATCAGTTGTGCGGGGAAGGTCGCGCCGGGTCGGATGCGGTACTTTTCCAGGAAGGGCCTGGTGGGGCGTCCCCCTCCCGCGAGGGTGAATTCGTGGGCTTTGGCGGGTTGGTAGAGGGGGTTGTCCACTCGTTTGGCGGGCTCGAAGCTGATGAGGACGCGGTAGCGTTGGGGGGCGTGCGAGGGTGCGCCCTTTTCGGCGGGTACGGGTACGGCTTCCAGGATGTGGGCCGTGCCGGGGAATTGGTCGTAGTCGCAGGGGCCACCGGCCATTTGGGCGGCTCGCAGGGGTTTGAGGAAGGCGAAGAGCAGGAGCGCCAGGAGGATGGAGAGGGCCAGCAGGAGGACGTAGAGCTTGTGCACGCGTAATCCGGTTTCAGCCCAGGGTGAGGCGCAGGTAGAGGTCGCCCTTCCAGGGGCCGAGGCGTCGGCCGAGGCCCTTGAGGCGGATGGGTTGGCCGAGGGTGTAGTCCTTGGGCAGTGTGAACTCCACGGTGCGGCTTTCGCCGGAGAGGCCTTGGGAGACGCCCACGCGAAGCTTCGCGCCGGGGAGGATGGAGGTGGGCGGCACCTGGACGGTCTGTTCGTCGTCGAGCTGCTTGAGGAGCATGCCTTTGAGCCCGTTCATGAGACCTCCGGAGAGGTCCATGCGCAGGCGGGATTTTCCGGCGCGGATGTCCAGGGTTCGGCTGGCGCTGTCCTGGGCCTGGGTCTGGCCCGGGGCTGCTCCCGGCTTGTGGAGCTCGCGGTAGATGTCCTCGAAGACCTGTCGGGCGAAGGAGTCCTTGAGCAGGTCGGTGAGCACGTCTTCGCGGCGGAAGTAGTAGTTGGTTTTTGTATCGCCGGGGTCGTCGGCCTTGGTGTAGGCCTGTTTGGAGTAGGCGGCCTTGGCCTTGCGCTTGGCGTTGGGGTCGGCCTTGGGCGGTTCCTTGTCGCGGTCGGGACGCCGTGCGGCCTTGGGCGGGCCTTCGGCCATCACCTGCTTGAGCAGGAGGTAGGCCTCGTTGAGGTGCTGGAATTTGCGCTTGGCGAGGGGATCGCCGGGGTGGAGGTCCGGGTGGTAGCGGAAGGCCAGCTGGCGGTAGCTCTTCTTGAGCTCCTCCGGCCCGGCGTCGGGAGCGAGGCCGAGGATCTTGTGGGCCTCGGCGACGTTCACGGTTTGGCGATCCCGTCCAGGCGCAGGGCGCTGGGCGCGTCGGGGTCGCCGCAGCCGCCCACGCCTTGTTCGCGCAGGGTTGCCAGGCCCTGGCGCACGAATTCCTCGTGGGGGAGCGAGGGGTTGATGCCCGCGCAGTATTCCAGGCAGAGTTCCCAGCTCGATTCGTCCAGGAGGTTGCCCCGGAAGAAGGGCCAGGCGCGACAGATGTCGGGGCGGGAGGGGTGCACGCCGCAGCCGTCCTGGAAGAAGATGCAGAAGCCGTCGTCGCGCACGTCCAGGAGGACTCGCTCCCCTTTGCGCACGGTGTGGTCGGCCAGGAAGCGGTCGAGGGGGAGGTCCAGGTGGAGGGCCAGGCGTTGCTGGTCCTTGCCGGTGAGCACGATGCCCCCGGCGCCCTTGCAGCAGTGGCCGCAGCGGCGGCAGTCGAAGGCCAGGTTGTTCGCTTCCATGTCAGGCGTCGGGGAAGATACGGCGGTGGTCCACCATGAGGCAGCTGTCCTCGATGACCATCACGGGGCTTTTGGCCAGGATGGAGCGGGCCTCGAAGCTGAAGATGCCCAGCTGCATCCAGAAGATTCTGGGGAGCGTGGGCAGGGCCAGGGTTTCCCGGGCGTGGGCGGGGCAGTGCTCGGCGGCGCGGAAAAGGTTGACGATGTCCACGGGACCGGGCACGTCGGCCAGGGTGGGGAAGGCCTGGAGGCCCCAGACGGTCTTGCGCACGGGGTGCACGGGGTAGACCGTGAAGCCCTTTTCGAGCAGGTAGCGTCCCACGCGGTCCACGGGGCTGCCCGGTTTGTCCTTGGCCCCGACAACGGCCACGGACCGGCAACCGGCGAGGGCCTCACGCATATCGGCTTCGTTCAACAGCATCTGAGCCGCCTTTTGATATCCTTGATGCCGGGCGACGGCCCGGCATCGGGGTTTCTAACGCCAAACCCCGGCGGCCTCAAGGGGTATGTCCGGTGAGACGCGTTCCCGCCAGGATCAGGGCGATGCCGGCCCACTGCCAGCCCTGGATGGTTTCGCCCAGGAGGAGCCAGCCCATGACCAGGGTGAAGGCGGGGATGAGGTTCACGGCCGCCGCGGCACGGGAGGCCGGGAGGCGCGAGAGGGCGAAGTTGTAGCAGCCGTAGGCGGCCACGCTCACGAAGAGGCCCAGGTAGCCCATGGCGGCCAGCCCCTGCCAGGTGAACGTGGCGGGCCAGGGGGAGAACCAGAGCGCGGGGAGGAAGAAAACCGTGCCCGTGGCGGCCTGGAAGGCCGTGAGGAAGGCCGGGGAGAAATGCGGGGCCAGGCGCTTGACCATGAGGGTGTACACCGTGGCGCAGCCCATGGCGGCCATCTCCAGGAGGTTGCCCAGCAGGGGGTCGGGCGAGTATGCATCTTCGGGCGCGAAGGCGGAGAGCATGCCTGCCCCGGCCACGCCCAGGGCCAGGCCCGCCCAGCCCCGCGCCGAAGTGCGTTCGCCCAGAAAGAGCCCAGCCGCGCAGACCACCATCACCGGCAGCATGGCCGTGATGACCCCGGCCTGGGATGCCTGGGTAAGGGTGAGCGCCTTGGCCTCGAAGACGAAATAGAAGCAGGGTTCGGCCAGGGCCATGAGTAGAAGCCCCGGCAGGTGCGCGCGCACCAGGGGCCGCGGAGGCATGCGCCGCGCAAGCGGGGCGAAAGCCAGGGTGGCCAGGAGCATCCTGCCCAGGACGATCAGCCATGGATCGAGGTGTTGGACGGCGGCCTTCATGGCCACGAAGGAACCGCCCCAGAGCAGCATGGCCGCCAGAAGCGCCGCGAGCGCGGCGGCATGAAACGGAGTCTTGGACATGTTCGAAGCCTTGGAAATCCTTCCGGCGGGTGAAATGGCCCGGCGTCACGCGGCGTGCAGGGCGCACCTGGCGCGGCTAGCCCCCGAGGCGGGCGGTCTGGTGGTCTTTTCCCGGCTGGCCATCTACTATCTGACGGGAACCTTTGGCAACGGCCTGCTGTGGCTGCCCATGGAGGGCGAGCCGGTGCTCATGGTGCGCAAGGGCATCGAGCGCGCGCGGCTGGAATCGCCTCTGATGACGGTGGTCCCCTTCCGCTCCTACGGCGACGTGGCCGGGCTGTGCGCCGAGGCCGGATCGCCCCTTTCGCCCGTAGCTGCGGCCGAGATGGCCGCGCTGCCCTGGAACCTTGCGACGCTCTTCACCTCCCGGGTGAAGGACGTGCGCTTCGTGGCGGGGGACATGGCTCTGGCAAAGGCCCAGGCCGTGAAGAGTCCGTGGGAGCTCGCCAAGATGCGCCTGTGCGGAGAGCGCCACAACCGGGCCATGACGGAGCTGCTGCCGGGCCGCCTGCGTCCGGGCATGAGCGAGCGCGAGGTGTCCCACCAGGTGTGGGAGGCCTTCTTCGAGCTGGGGCACTCGGGCATGGTGCGCATGGACGCGCCCGGGGAGGAAATCTTCCTGGGGCATGTGTCGGCGGGCGATTCGGGCAACTACCCCAGCGTGTTCAACGGGCCGCTGGGGCTTCGCGGCGAGCATCCGGCCGTGCCCTTCATGGGCTACGCGGGCAAGGTCTGGAAGAAGGGAGAGCCCCTCTCGGTGGACTGCGGCTTCGCCCTGGAGGGCTACGTCACGGACAAGACCCAGGTCTACTGGGGCGGTCCCGAGGCCTCAATCCCCGACGCGGTGAAGAGCGCCCATTCCTTCTGCATGGACGTGCAGGCCTGGACGGCCGAAAACCTCAAGCCCGGGGCGATCCCCTCGCAGATATGGGAGCACTGCCGGGCCTGGGCGGAACGCGCGGGCTTCGCCGAGGGGTTCATGGGCCTTGGCGGCAACAAGGTGCCCTTCCTGGGCCACGGCATCGGCCTGGTGGTGGACGCCTGGCCGGTATTCGCCAAGGGCTTCGACGAGCCCTTCGAGGAGGGCATGGTGATGGCCGTGGAGCCCAAGATGGGCGTGCCGGGCGTGGGCATGGTGGGCGTGGAGAACACCTTCGAGGTGACGGCCACGGGCTCGACCTGCATCACGGGCGACGCCTTCGGGATGATCGCCGTGGAGTAGGGCCGTCGCGACCGGGCGCCGACCCGGCCGCGTCGATCCTCGTCGTCCGGGCTTTCCGAGTCCGTCCGGAGCGTCCGGGCGTCTACCCGGAGGCGTCAGCCACGTTCGTCCAGGGCGTCCATGAGGCTGATGGTCAGGCGCAGAAAATCCGCCTCGGTGATGATGCCCACCAGCTTGCCGTCGTCCACCACGGGCAGACAGCCGTATTTGTGCTCCAGGAGCATCTGGGCGGCGTCGCGCAGGCGGGTGTCCGGCGCGACGGTGGCCACGTCCTGGCGCATGGTCTCCTTGAGGGGGATGCCTGCGTCGAGTTCGTCCTGGGTGGACTGGTCGATCTCCGAAAGCTTGGAGACGGCCAGGGCCAGCATGTCGCGGTGGGTGATGAGCCCGATGAAGCGGTCCTGGGCGTCCACGATGGGCACGTGCCGCACGCGGGCCATCTCCATGATCTGCCGGGCGGTGTAGAGCGTGTCGGATTCGAGCAGTGTGAACACCTGGGTTGTCATGAGGTCTTGCACGGTGAGCATGGAGGTTCTCCTGGTTCGGGTCTTTGCCCGATTAGAGCATTAGCAGCGGGGGCGGAGGCTGTAAAGACGGCCCGGGCGTCTGGCGTCCCGGCGCAAAGTGGGGTAATGCCCCTTGCCGTCGCAGTGGAGAAGCCGTGGACATCGACCCGAGACGAAGCCGCGAGCGCATGGTGCGCGAACAGATCATCGCCCGTGGGGTAAGCTCCCCGGCGGTGCTGGCGGCCGTGCGCAAGACGCCGCGCCACCTTTTCGTGGAAGAGGCCCTCAAGCCCCAGGCCTACGAGGACCATCCGCTGCCCATCGGATACGGCCAGACCATCTCCCAGCCCTACGTGGTGGCCTGGATGACGGAACTGCTGGACGTGGGCCCGGGCATGAAGGTGCTGGAGATCGGCACGGGCTCGGGCTACCAGACGGCCGTGCTGGCCGAGATGGGCGCGCAGGTGTACAGCGTCGAGCGCGTGCCGGAACTCCACAAGTTGGCGGGAAACCGCCTGGCGGCCATGGGGTTGGGGAGCGTGCACCTCAAGCTTGACGACGGGACCATGGGCTGGCCGGAACACGCGCCCTTCGAGCGCATCCTTGTCACGGCCGGTGGCCCCAAGGTGCCCCAGTCCTACCTGGAGCAGTTGGCCGACCCGGGGCTTCTGGTGATGCCCGTGGGCGCGGAACGGCGCAGCCAGACGCTGGTGATGGTGAAGAAACAAGACGGCAGGATCGGCCGCAAGACCCTGGGCCAGGTGACGTTCGTGGACCTGGTGGGGAAGCACGGCTGGTAGAGCGCCGGAAAGGATGGCAAGGATATGAAGATCAAGAAGAAGGGGGAGGAGAGCCAGAGCGCCTGCGGCAGCTGCTCCAAGGCTTCGGCCTGCTCCTCCAAGGGCAGCCCCTCGGGCTGCGCCGATGAGAAGACCGCGCGCCAGAACGCGCGCATCAGCACGGCGCTTTCGCGCATCACCTACAAGCTCTTCGTCATGAGCGGCAAGGGCGGAGTGGGCAAGAGCTCCGTGGCCGTGAACCTGGCCGCCGCCCTGGCCGCCATGGGCAACAAGGTGGGCATCCTGGACGTGGACCTGCACGGCCCCAGCGTGCCGCGCATGCTGGGCCTCTCGGGCAACCTGGAAGCCAGCGCCATGGGCGAGGTTTCGCCCAAGGCCTACGGCGAGAACCTCTTCGTGGTGTCCATGGAATCGCTGCTGAAGGATCCGGACCAGGCCGTGCTCTGGCGCGGCCCCATGAAGACCTCGGCCATCCGCCAGTTCATCTCCGACGTGCAGTGGGGCGACCTGGACTACCTGGTCATCGACTCGCCCCCGGGCACCGGCGACGAACACATGACCGTGCTGCGCACCATCCCCGACGCCCTGTGCGTGGTGGTCACCACGCCCCAGGAAGTCTCCCTGGCCGACGTGCGCAAGGCCATCAACTTCCTGCAGTACGCCAAGGCCAACATCCTGGGCATGGTGGAGAACATGAGCGGGCTCATCTGTCCGCACTGCACCAAGGAGATCGCCCTTTTCAAGAAGGGCGGCGGCGAGGAGCTGGCGAAGAAATACGGCATCGAGTTCCTGGGCGCCGTGCCCCTGGACCCTGTGACGGTGGTCGCCGGCGACGTGGGCAGGCCGGTGGTGCTCATGGATGAACCCTCGCCGGTGAAGGAGGCCCTGAAGTCCCTGGCCGCCAACATCGACCGCGCGGCCAAGTCCAGCATCGAGGCCCACGCCACTCTGAGGAACTGACGCGCCCCGAAGCGGCGCGGAAGGAGGACGCCATGGAAGGCCTGAACCTGCCCAACATCCTGAGCCTGGCGCGCATCGCCGTGGCGCCCGTGCTGGTGGCGATGCTCTATTTCCCCGGCGAGGGCATGTGCGTGGCCGCCACGGTGGTGTTCATCCTGGCCTCCGTGACCGACGTGGTGGACGGGATCATCGCGCGGCGCATGGGCCTGGTGACCAACCTGGGCAAGTTCCTGGATCCGCTGGCGGACAAGCTGCTCATCTGCTCGGTGCTCATCATGCTTGTGCGCCTGGACTGGGTGGAGGCCTGGGCCGCCGCGGCCATCATCGGGCGCGAAATGGCCGTGACGGGCCTGCGCGCCGTGGCCTCGGACGCGGGCGTGGTGATCGCGGCGGACCGCTTCGGGAAGCTCAAGACCATCATCCAGACGTTCGCCCTGTGCCCGCTCATCCTGCACTACCCGACGTGGGGACTCGACCCGCAGCCGCTGGGGCTCATGTTGTTCTATGTGGCGCTGGGCCTGACCATCGGGTCCGGGGCCAATTACATGTATACGTTTTTCAGGTCCTGGCCTCCGGCCAGGACCTGAGGCTGCTGATAAAGTCGGCTTTGCGGCTTTTTCAGCAGCCCTGCGCGAAGCGCAGCCTGGAGCAGGGCGGCTTTG
>NZ_BLTE01000022.1 GCF_013019105.1 Fundidesulfovibrio magnetotacticus | reverse complement strand
AAGGTGTACTACCATCACGAGGGCACGGTGTACGGCGCGGAGAAAAAGCCCGACGGCTCCCCCCGCCTCTACTCCCTCTCGCCCCACGAGGACGAGGACGTGTACGCCATCGCCAGGAAGCCGGGAAGGTCGGAGGGGACGGCGGTGGAGCCGATGATTGATCCGGTGGATGCCGTCGCGGAAGGCATGGCAGGCGGGGGGCTGGCGGCACTCCGAGCGACCGGAACGCCACTGCGGCGTGCGGGCGTCGGAATCGCTACCGGGAGTGCAGATGTTGCCAAGAACGTGGCTGAGCAGTACGCAAACTCGACGTTCAAGACTTGGTTCAAATGAACGACTCCTTCTTGCCGCCGACCTGCTCAGGGTCGGCGGCAAACAAGTATGAGCAACACGGCGGCGTATCCATGCCCGACCTGAGGCATCATACACTCAACGTGAATCAGGAGTATAATTTATGCAGATTGATCCGGACAGCAAGATCGTCCGTTTCGTTCTCAGCATCTTGTTCACGGCGATTTTTTATACTTTAGCGGCATTCTCAAGCAATGCGCCAAATAACGCCGACAACTTGTATTTTCAATAAAAGTCGCAAAAAGACGGCCTTACAGCAGCAAATATCAATCAAAGTCTTATTATTTGATATCTCATCATTACGTAATCACGAGAAATCGATCACCATCTTCTCAGGAAGCAACACCTATCGCTCAACAAACGGCACATTGCACGGCAAACGTAGAACCCCAGCGCCCCCCGCCCCGCCTCTACTCCCTCTCGCCCCACGAAGACGAGGACGTGTACGCCATCGCCAAGAAGCCGGACAGGTCGGAGGGCACGGCGGTGGAACCGAGGGTTGATCGGGGCGACATACGGGGGGATAAGATGCCCCCGCCCTCTCAGTTTCGGGGACGCGGGGCTTGGCGGCGCAGCAGCGCCTCGTCGATCCGGCGGATCTCCTCCGCGCTCACCTGCCCGCTGCACAGCAGGTGGCGCTCCTCGCCTTCCGGCGCGTCGCCGAAGGTGACGAGCGTGAGCCCGCCGTCACGGAACTCCTCGCCGCGCAGAAGCTCCTCGGCCTCCTCGGGGGCGATGAACATGTACCCCGCCCGCCCGGCGCGGATCATCCGGGCCATGGCCACGTTCTCCGCCGCAGTCTTCTCGATGCGAACCGCAGAGGCCGCGATGAGCGCGTCCAGCTCCTTGCCGTAGGAATAGCTGTCCTTCATCAGCAGAAGCAGCGTGGGATCGCCCAGGGCCTCGCGCACGCTCATGCCCTGGCGGAAGCGCCTGTCGTGGGTGCGCGCGAGGGCCGCCACGGGCCTGTCCTTGTAGAGGGGCGCGGTGAACCGGCCGATCTTTTCCCGCTCCGGGTTCCGGAACCAGCCCACGAGGCACACCCTGCCCGGATTCTGCTCCAGCATGGCCAGCTGACGCCTGGCCGGGGTGAGCACCCACTTGTGAGGGATGTTCGCGGCCGTGAGGGCCGCCTCCGCCGGGTCGGCGGTGAGCCCCCGCACGCGGCCGTCGGGGCCGGTGATCAGATAGGGCGGCCGCTCGTTGTAGAGCACCAGCACGGGCTCACCGGCCAGGGCCAGGGACCCTGCCAGCGCCAGAATCGCCATGCTGATGATCAACCTCGAGACGGTCATCCTGCTCTTCCTTGTCGTCGCGTTGCCCCGGGAGCCACCGCGCGGGGCTTCCCTACCCGCTCACGCGCATGGCCGCCGCCGGGTTGATGCGCGCGATGCGCGAAAGCACCTGCCGCGCCCGGGCCTTGCCCTCGTCCGAGGCGTCGGAGGAGATCGCGTCGTAGGCGGCCAGGAGCGCCCGCAGGGCGGTGTCGGGCTCCCACTGTTCCAGCTTGTACTGCCCCACCAGCTCCAGAAGCTCGTCGATGGTGGGTGCTGCCAGGTCCGCCCTACCCGACTGGGTGAGCAGGCTCGCCATGGCGATGAGCGCGTCGAAGCGCTCCCGGCCAGAGCGCGACTGGCGCAGGGCCTCCTGGAGCGCCGTGACGGCCTCCACGAATTTCTTCTGGGCCGCCAGGCCCCGCGCCTCCTCCAGCACCCTGCCCAGGGGCGAATCCGAGGGCGCGGCATCCAGCGCCTGACCCGACCCAGGGGCGACGGACTTGAGCCAGGCCTTGGTCTCGGCGTCGGCGAAGGGCGTGCCGTCGGAGAAGCTCAGGTTCTCGATGCCCTTGAGACGCTGGGCGTAGAGCCCGGTCTGGGCCTTGAGGGCGTCCAGGGCGGGCGCGCCCTTGGCCCCCAGGGAATCCAGGGCCTGGGCGGCAAGGCGCGAAAGGTCCAGCCAGAAGAGATAGACCGGTATCTGTGATTCGGCGCGACGCAGGGCCTCCTCGAACTGACGCCCGGAGAGGAGTTGCTGGATGGAACCCCGGATGGACTCGTCGGGCGGCGGGATCATGGTCTGCCCCTGGTCCGCCGGGGGCAGGCCGTCCACCTTGAGCCACGCCCCCAGGCGGTTGAGGGTCACGGCGCGGGGATCGCCCGCGTCGGCCGTCAGCAGCTCGGCCGCCGTGAAGACCATCTGGCCCAGGCAGAATTCCAGGCTGGCCGCCGGGTTGCCCGAAGCCGGAGGCGCGGGGCGCGGCGCGACGGCCGGTGCGGGCGCGGCCGGAGCTGCGGCCGCGGGCGCGGACTGCGCCGGGGCTGCCGCCGGGGCCTCGGCCGGGGTCGCGGCAGCCTGGGGCTCGGGGGCAGGCGGGGGCGGGGCCTCCACGGGCAGGTGCTTCGCGTACTCCAGCATGTCGCGGAAGGCCGGGCCGTCGGGAAGGTTGTCCCCGGCGAAGCGGTCCAGGGCGTTGAACCCGGCGACGAGGCGGTCCACCATGTCCTTGGGGAACACGGCGTCGGAGGTGTAGCTCTGAAAGTAGGCCTGCACCTGGTCGCGGAACCAGGTGAGGGCGTTCACGCGGCCGCGCATGCGCTTTTTGGGGGGGAAGAGGTCTTCCCAGAACGTGGTAGTCACGTCGGCGAGCAGGTTCACGCCGTCGGCCAGCCCAGGCAGGGCCTTGGTCTTCAAGAGGCCGACGGCCATGTAGGCCGCGGTGGGCAGGTGCTTGCCCTTGGCGGTGAGGATAACCTCCGAAAGCTGGACCACCTTGTCCCAGTCGATGCCCTGGCCCGTGGCGGAAGGCATGGAGAGCTTGTCGATCTCGGCCTGGAGCTGCTCGAACTCAGGCTCGTAGGAGGGGTCCGTCCCTGCGGGGTTGGCCGCCGAGATGGGGGCTTTGCCGATGTCTGCAATGTCCATGGGGGCCTGCGGGGTTGTGGTTGCGAAGCGGCCGTCCTGCGGGGGCGGCTCCCCACTCTACCCCGAAGCGGCGGAAAGAGACAACCTCACAAATCCTCCCCGCCCCGGCGGCAGGCGCCACGCCGCGTCGGCGCCGAGCCTTCGCCCGCGCCGGCCTCCCGCGCCGGACTGATGGCCCCGGCAAGGCCCGAGAGCAGCTCCGCCAGGGTCCCGGCCTGATTGACCATGGGTAACGGACCGCCCTGAAACTCCACCACCTTCACGCGGCTGAGCGCCGCACGAGCGGCCGGGGCCGCCTTCGCTCCGCCGGGCAGTGCCGTGCGCACGAGAAAACGCGGCAGCTCCTGCCCGCGCCCGCCGTAGGGATAGGGGTCGGTGAGGCAGGCGCGCGGGAAGGGCTGGAGACGCACGGAAAGCCAGCGTGCCGCCTCCCGGCAGGTGAGGCCGAAGCTCTCGGGCGGCGGGGGCGGCACGAGCCAGTCGGCCGAGGCGGGCATGGCGCGCACGGCCAGGTCGGCGCGTCCGGCGGCTTCGGCGTAGCATTTGCCGCGCTCCGCCAGCGCGCCGTCCAGAAGCACCACCCCGGCCACCTTGGCGGAGTGGCGATGGGCCAGAGCCTGGGCGATCAGTCCGCCGTAGCCATGGCCCACCAGGAGCGTCCGATCCAGGTCCTCGTGGAAGAGGAGCTGGGCGGCGTCCTGCACGTGCATGGCCAGGGAGATTTCGGGCCGCAACAGGTGGGCGCGCTCCCCGCAGCCGGTGAGCGAGGGCCGGTGGACATCGTGGCCCAGACGGTCCAGGGCCTGGGCCGTGAAGCGCCAGAGCCAGCCGCCGGTGAACGCGCCGTGGAGGAGTATGATGGAGGCCATGCCCGGTCAAAGCAAGGGCCGGGCCAAGAGGCGAAGGCCCGGAAAGCCGCGCCGGGCCTGGACGGAAGCGAACCAGATGCAGGATGGGACGACAATTCCGTGATGCTGCTTTCAGGAATGTCGAACAGCGCTGAAACAAGCCGAACCTGACCGGCTACTCCCAGGCGAACACGGTCCCTGCCCGAAGGAAACACCCCCGGCAGCGCCACTCGGCCCCGGCGGGACCGCCGCCCGCACGGACAAGAAACGCCCCGGACCTCGCGGCCCGGGGCGTCGAAAACGCGCGTTCAGCCCCCCCCGCCCTACTTCACGCACTCGCTGATGCTCTGCGGGATGCTCGCAGGCGTCACGGAGAGGAGCCGGATCACGGGCTGGTTGCCCTCGAACACGAAGCTCACCTGGATGCGCTTGACGCCCAGCGCCCCCAGCATGTCCTTCTGCCCGGGGAAGTCCTCGGGGGTGTAGGTCTTGGAGCCGCCGGTGCGGAAGTCCTTGAGGAACAGGGCGAAGCCGTTGGGGCCGGGATAGGTCTTGGTGACGGTGAGGTCGTTGAAGACGATGGTGACGGTGGTGTCCGAGCAGCCGTCGGGCTTCCACTTGAAGGAGGCCGAGTCCAGGAAGTTGTAGTTGTTGAGGGCCTGGGGCTGGTTGCCGCAGGTGAGCGTGAGCGTGGTGAGGTAGGGCTTCTGGCGCGCCTCGGGGTTCACCGTGGTGGGCACGGTCTTCACGATCACGTCGTACTCCGGCAGGGCCTCGGCCACCTCCTGGCCTCCCTCGTCGAGGAAGTTCAGGAAGGTGCGGTTGACGGGGAACACGGCCTGCATCCAGGGCTTGGCGGCCCAGCCCTTGATCTCGCGCGTGAGGAAGGGCTTGGCCGGGCCGTTCACGAACTTCCAGACCACGCCGTCCTTTTTGTCCAGGAGCACCTGGCGGTAGCGGCTCTGGGGGATCATCTGGGCCTCGGAAAGCACGCGGCTCTCCCACTGGCGCTGCAACTCGCAGGAGGCCAGCTCCGTGGAGAAGAGCACGAAGAAGGCCAGCGGGCCGCCCACCATCTGGGTGAAGGCGTCGCCGCCCGCGCCCCCGCCCACGCCGATGAGGGCGTTCATGGACATGAGCGCCGCCTCGGCTGTCTGGGCCGGGCTCTTCACGGTCAGGGCGGGCGCGGGCGCGCCGCCTGCCGGGGCGTCGGCGGACACGGAGGCCCCCATGGAGGCGGAGACGAACTGGAAGGCCGTCTCCTGGGTGGCCACGGCGGGCACCATGTCCGTGAGGGCCTTCTGGTACTCCTGGAGCTTGCCGGTGGCGGCCAGGAGATTCTCGAACTTGCGGGCGTCGTTGGGATCGATGTCCCCCTGGATGCGCTGGACGGCCACCTCCACGCGCTCCTTGCCCTTCTCGATCAGGGGTTCGGCCTTGTTCTGGGCCTTGGCCTGCTCCATGGCGATGTGGAAGCGCGAGACCTCGGCGGCCCAGGGCGGCGGCGTGCCCAGTTTGCCCAGGGCCTGGAAGTCCCTGGCCATGCGCTCGAGCATGGCGAAGTAGGGCCCGGCAAAGGTGGGCATGCGCGCGGCCATCTTGCGCTTGTCGTTGTCGTCCAGGAGGAAGCCGTAGCCCAGGTGGAAGCCCTGGGCGAAGTGCTGCCAGGAGAGGTAGAACTGGTTGGCGTACCAGCTCCAGAAGGCGTCGATGCGCGCCTGGAAGGCCTTGGGGTTGTCCACGGCCTGGTCGAATTCCTTGATGAAGGACTCGATGGCCTTCTTGCCCTGCGACGTGAAGCCGGCAGGCACGTAGGCGTCCTGGCCGGAGACCTGGCCCGCGCCGCCCCAGAAGTCGTTGAGGGTGACGGGGTGCAGGTAGGGGCGGGTGTTGGCCCATTCCACGAGCCACTGCATCTGGCCGTCCTTGAGGGAGGCCAGGCGCGTGAGACGCAGCTTGAAGTCGGCCAGGTGCTGGGCCATGGCCTCGTTCCAGGGCTCCCAGTAGAGGTAGTCCAGGTAGCAGTCGTTGAAGAAGGGGGCCAGCTCGGGGACGAGCTTGGGGTCCACCTGGGCGAGCACGGCGTCGGGGTAGGAGGGGATCTTGCGCATATCCTCCAGAGAGGCCCCGCGCTGCTTGGCTTTGAGGAGTTCGATGCGCCAGACCATGTGCCCGATGTACATGCCGATGGTGGTCTCGGAGGCCCTGTTGTCCAGTGCGTCCACGGAGGCGCGCATGGAGGAGTCCAGGGGGGTGAGCACCTGGTCGCGGAAGAGCCCGGCGAAGGCCAGCTTCACGCGGCGCTCGCCCGCGAGGCTCTGGTCCAGGCCCATGCGGGGCAGGAGCCAGTCGCGGTTGACGGCCTCCATCTGCACGATCTGGCGGCGCAGCTGGTCCAGGATGAGCAGTTTCTGGTCCATGCCGCCGGTGAGCTTGGGCATCTCGGCGAACTGGGAGGAGATCACCTGGAGGGCGCGGTTGTTGTGTGTGTAGGAGAGCGTGAAGAACCCGGCCGCGCAGAACAGCAGGAAGAGCCAGGCCATCACCCCTGCGAAGCGCGTGCGGGAGCGCCAGCGGGCGAACTCCAGCATGGGGGTGAAGAGGTTGCGGTCGCCGGGCAGGAAGCGGGAGAACACGTCGTGGAGGAAGGCCCCGCGGTCGGTGGCGGCGCGCTCGGAGAGCTGGGCGGCCACGTCGGCCAGGTCCTGGGAGAGCACATGGGCCTGCCCTTCCTGGCGGGCGCTGGAGAAGAACACGCCACGGTAGACGGGCGTCTCCAGGTAGGGGTTCTCGGAAAAGAGCGCCCCGGTGAAGACGCGCAGCCTGCCGCCCAGGCGGGCCAGCTCGTCGGGAAGCATGAGGGTGGCCGGGTCCATGTCGGCCAGGTCGCAGGGCAGGAGCAGGCGCAGGTCTTTGAGCCTTGTGGTCAGGCGCTTCATGCCCTCGTCCAGGGCGTTGACAGCCGGGCGCAGGGTGTTGGAGTTCACCTCGCCCATGGCCTGGAGCAGTTCGCCGTTCTCGAGCATGTCCACGAAGCCGTTCATGCCGAGAACGTGGTCCATCTTGGTGACCAGGAGGAACACGGGGAACTTGGCCCCGATCACGCGCATGAGCTCGTTGACGCGGCGGCGCAGGCCCTTGGCGTGCTCCACGAGCACGTCGTCGGAGGCGTCGGTGAGCTTGTCGGCGGCCACGGTCAGCACCAGCCCGTTCAGGGGCTCCTTGCGGCGGTGCTTGACGAGCAGCGCCAGGAAGCGCTCCCACTCCTCGCGGTCGCGTGCCTCGTCCTGGGGGATGGCGTAGCGTCCGGCGGTGTCCAGGATCACGGCCTCGTCGGCGAACCAGAAGTCCACGTTGCGGGTGGGTGCGGGCAGGCGCTCCTGGCCCACGTCGGTGAGGATGGAGGCCAGCTTGGCCCGGCGCAGGGCCAGGGACTTGCCCGCCCCCGTCTCGCCCATCACCAGGAACCAGGGCTTCACGTAGACCGGATCGCCCTGCTGCCGGAGCTGGGAGGCGCGCAGGATCTCCACGGCCTTGGCGAAGCGGTCCTCCACGTCTCGCAGGAGCCTGGCCTGTTCGCCCTGGGCGGCGGAGATGGCGGCGGTGTCCTGCTCCACCACGCGCTTGACGAACTGGCGCTCGCGGCGGCGGAACCACCAGCGACGCAGGAAGACCACGCCCACGATGATCCCGGCCGCGCCCACGCCGATGGCCGCAGCCGCCCAATCGGGCCAGCCGCGCCACTGGGCCAGGTACCACGCGCCCACGCCGATGGCGGCGAACAGCAGGAGCCAGAGGAAGACCTTGAGCACGATGATCAGAACGTTTTTCATGGCGGCCTATGGCCCTCCCAGGAAGCCCTTGAGGGCCCCGGAAAGGATGCGGCTGTAGGCGAAATACATGACGGCCAGGGTCAGGGGCGGCACGCCCAGCACCACCACGTCCACCCAGTCCATGCCGCGCCAGAAGCGCTTGCGTTCCTTGCGGGACGGGTCGGGGCCGTAGAGCGCCGGAAAGAGCCTGGCGGCCTGTTCGCGCCGTGGGCGCGGTGTCTGGCCCAGGGCCAGGGCGATGGTCTTCTGGCGCAGGCTGCCCAGGGCGGCCTGGTCGTCGGGGTGGAAGTAGCGGCCGGTGAAGCCCAGCATCATGGTGAGGCCGTAGACCTCCAGCACGCCCTTGAGGCCCACGCCCACGTCGCCCGGGTCGTCCTGGGGCGCGAAGGGTGCGGCGGAGGCGGCAGGGGCGTCCTCGGCGCAGACCGGGGCGGGGTCCGGGTCGTCGCCGAAGGAGAGCTCCTCCACGGTGGCCTTGGCCCCGGGTTCGGAGAAGGTGAAGTCGCTGCCGGCCTTGGCCAGCAGGGCGTCCAGGCGCTCGAAGAACTCCTCGCCCGCGTTGACGGTGTCGTAGACCACGCGCTGCAGGGGCTGGTGGAGCCACTGGGCCTTGCCCTCCCAGGCTGAGCCCAGGATCATCTCGTCCATCCAGGCGCACACGGCGAAGCGGGCTTCCTGGAATTCCGCCGCCGAGACGCCCAGCTTCTTGGCCATGCGCCCGGCCCCGTTGATGAGCGTTTCCACCTTGTCGCGGGTGTCCTCGTACTTGGGGAAGGCCTGGGGCTTGCGGGCCACGTCCAGCACGAGGGTGACGGACTCGATGAAGCAGTCCACCAGACGCATCTACTTGCCCCTCAACACGGCCAGATGGACCGAGAGGTCTTCCGGCGGGTTGTCCCAGAACAGGGCCAGGGAGCGGTTGCGGCCCACGTCGGACCAGAGGGGGTTGCCCGAATCCAGCAGGAAGTAGTGGGTGCCGGAGCGTTTGGGCAGCCCGGCGGGAGGGTTCTTGGAGTAGCTGAGGGGCACGCCGGGCACGGCCTTCACCAGGAGCGTGGCCATGAGCGGGGTGGCGCAGAGCTTCACGGTGGAGAGCACGGTCTGGGGCACGGCCTCGGGGTTCTGGTCGGTGCGCACGATGAGCCAGAAGCGGTTGGTGGGGTTGAAGACGCGCTCGGGCAGCTCGGCCACGAAGTAGCTGTCCTTCTTCTGGAGGGCCACCAGCAGCTCGATGGAGGTGCCGATGCCCTCGATCATGCGCTCGATGAGCTTGCGCGCTGCCCCGAAGCAGCCGGTGAGGTTCTCGTGGTCGTAGTCGGGCACGAGCTTTTCGCCGTCGTAGCGCTCGCCCAGCGCGCCGAAGTCGTCGGCGAAGGTGGAGAGCTCGCCCAGGAACTGGCGGAACGCGCCGTACACGTCCCAGGGGTGCACCACGGAGGCTTCCACGTAGTGGTTGAACAGCGGCGCGTAGCGGTTGAGGGTCATGAGCGCCAGGAGGAAGACCATGTAGCCCGGGTCGAACTCCTTGGAGGTGAGTTCGCCGCGCATTTTGTAGTCTTCCAGGGCGCGGGCGCGGGCCGTGACCAGGTCCGTGACGTCCTTGACGATCTTCTCCAGGGCTGGCGCGGCGCCCAGGGTCAGGCAGGGGGGGATGAAGCCCTCGTCGAAGAGGAACTTGTCGGACTCGCGCCGGACCCTGCCGATCTGGATGAGGTGGAAGTCGCCCAGGTGGGGCAGTTCGTGCTCGAAGAAAACGGCCAGGGCGAAGCGCAGGGTCTTCACCTGCGCCGGGGGGCCGCCGGCGTGGAGGTCGGGCACGGCCTCGGGGTCGGCCTTGGCCACGAAGGTGGAGGGGGGCGTGCCGCTCAGGGAGAAGTCCTGCTGGACGGTCACGTTGGACCCGGCGTGGTTCAGGCGCTTGAGCCCCAGGTAGACGCCCACGGGCCGGTCGGCATCCAGGGCGGCCTCGTCCAGGGAGCGGGCGGCGGCCACGGCGTTGTCCGGGCTGCACACGTAGAAGCCGTTCTGGAACACGGCCTCCACGCGCGAGATCTCCACCTTGCGCGCGGCCAGGGCGTCGGCGCGCACCTCCAGCGCCCCAATGCCCCAGAAGTGGCGTTGGGAATAGCGCACCACGGCCTGCAGCTTCACGTGCTGTCGCCAGTCCACCAGTTGCAGGTGCTGGGGCGTGAGAAAGAGCCCCTGGTGCCAGAAGAGCGGCGCTTCAGCGGTCACGAGCCGTCCCCCATGGTCTGGATGCCGGTTTTGCCCAGCTGGATCTTCTTGGAGAGCTTGCCGGGCTGATAGGTGGTTTCCTTCCACCAGAGCCACCCCGCCGAGTCGGAACTCACGGGGATTTCGTAGACTTTGGTGGCCGTGCCCAGGTTGAGGTCGTAGTAGCCGCAGGCGATGGCCACGAACTTGGCCTTCTCGCCCCGGTCGAGGGTGACGGTCTCGTTGCGTCCGGGCTGGACGATCACCCGCTGGAAGCTCACCACTGAGGCGTCGAAGCTCTGGCATTCCAAGAGCTTGGAGATGCCCGGGGCCGTGGCGGCCAGCTGCTGGAAGGCCGTGGGGGTCTGGAGCTGGTAGACGCAGATGGCCAGGGTGTGGGCCGCGCCCTCGTACTCGTTGAGGAAGGGGTCGGAGACGAAGGTGAACTCCAGAGCCTTGGGCGCGAAGGCCCAGTTCATGGTCTGGGGGCTGTAGGAGGGGTTGGTGAACTGGGAGGGCGGCGCGGTCTTGCCGCCTCCGCCGCAGGCGGCCAGGGCCAGGAGGGCCGCCAGGAGGATCAGGGTGCGCATCGTGGACTCCATTGCATAGGGGACACTGTTTTGCCCCGTCGGAAAAGTCAAGGCCGGGCCGGAGCGGACGCTCCCGCCCGGACCGGATTCAGCGTTTCACCTTCCAGGCCTTGGCGGCCTTTTCGGCCTGGGCTTTCTGCCTGGGCGAGACCAGGGTCTCGGCGTAGGCCAGATTGGCGCGGGCCTCCGCGTCGCCCTGCGCGGCGGCCAGGAGCAGCCAGGCATAGCCCGCGGCGGGATTCTTCTTCACGCCCTGGCCCTCGAAGCAGCGCACGCCCAGGTCGTTCTGGGCCTTGGCGTCGCCCCGGTCGGCGGCCCGGGTCATCCATTTGGAGGCCTCCACCTGGTTCTGCTTCACGCCCAGCCCGGCGGCGTAGCGCCGCCCCAGGAGCCACTGGGCGCGGGCGTCGCCCTTCTGGGCGGCCTCCGTGAGCCAGCGCACGGCCTGGGTCATGTCCTTGGCCACGCCCTGTCCCTGCTCGTACCACTGGGAGAGGGCCATCTGGGCCTGAACGTCGCCCTGGGCGGCGGCGCGCTCCATCCAGAGGGCTGCCTGGGCCGGGTCCTTGTGGACGCCCTGGCCCTTGTCGTACTTCACGGCCAGGTTGAACTGGGCGTCCGCGTCGCCCTGCCCGGCGGCCTTCTGGAGCCAGCGGGCGGCCTCCTGCGGGTTGGGGTGCACGCCCAGGCCCTGCTCCAGGATGACGGCGTACTGGAACTGCGCCGGAGCGAAGCCCGCCTCGGCGGCCAGGGCCAGCCACTTGGCGGCCTCGGGCGCGTTGGCCGGGACGCCCCGGCCCAGGTGGAACAGCATGCCCAGGCGGTACTGGGCCTTGAAGTCGCCCTGTTCGGCGGCCTTGCGCCACCAGTGTTCGGCCTGGGCCGCGCCGCCCGGGGCCTTGCCCGAGGCCAGAAGCTCGGCGTAGGCGTACTGGGCGGGCATCTCGCCCATCTCCGCGGCGCGCTTGAGGGCGTCCGTCCCCTCTCCGGGCGCGGCCGCCAGGCGGGGGTTGGCCTCCAGGAGCATGCCCAGGTGGTAGAGGGCGCGGGCCTGGCCCTGCTTGCCCGCCAGGCGGTACCAGCGGGCGGCCTCGGACGGGTTCTTGGCCACGTGCTGGCCGAATTCGTAGAGCAGGCCCAGATGGTACTGGGCGGAGGCGTCGCCGGCCTCGGCGCGAGGCTTGAGTTCCTTGAAGGCGGACGCGGCGTCGGAGCGGTTGTAGACGGTCTCGGCGTCCTGGGCCAGGAGCCCGCCCGGCGTGGCGAGCAGGCACAGGCCCACGAGGAGCCAATGCATCGGAACGGGAAGAGGCATTGCCGTCACCTGATCGTCGAATCGTGCCGGGACGCTGCTTGATGTACTGCATGAAGCGCTTTCATTCAATAGCCTCTTGAAGCTTTTTCGTCGCCGGGATACAGCACTGTTGCGCGCATGCAGGGACGGCGATCCCGACGCCCCGGCGCGCCGAGGTGGCCCTTCATGCTCGATATCAAGGCTTCCGGGTATTCCCGCACGTTCTACCTTGCCGCCGTGCTGACCTGGGTGGCCGCCGCGGGGCTTTTGTTCATCACCGCCGTCTGGGGCGGTTTGTACGGCATGATGGACGCCGTGATGAGCTCCCGCGAAGCGCGCATGGTGGCCCAGACGCATCCCGAACCCGCCGCGCAGCCAGGCGGCGCGTTGCACCTGGAGCCCAACCCCTTCGACCAGCCCCCCGCGCCCTCGGCCCCTTCGGGCTTCACGGCCTCGGCGCCGGAATCGGCCATCCAGGCCCTGGAGTTGCGCCTGGAGAAACTCTTCCACATAGACGCCGCGCCCCCGGCCCCCAGTGCCCCGCCCCTCCAGGCCGCCCCGGCCCGGGAGCCGGCCCCCCAGGTGATCCAGGAAGTGGCCCGCCCCGAACCCCGCAAGGAGCAGCCCGCCCAGCCGCCCCTCATCCAGGGCGAGACCGGCGTGATCAAGTCCGTGAAGTTCGAACCCGGCGACGGCCGCTTCGCCTTCACCGCCCAGACCACCGCCCCCACCGACAAGGTGACCTACCTCTACCTTGAGAACCCACGCCGCCTGGCCGTGAACCTCGCCGGGGCCTGGCGCTACACCGCCTCGCGCACCGCCGAGTTCGCCCAGGGGCCCATCGCCCGCGCCGCCGTTGGCGAACATCCCGACTACGTGCGCATCACCCTTCATTTTCGCGACGTGAACGCGCCGAAACCCGCCGACCCCGTGGTGACCAAGCTCAAGGACGGCTTCTCGGTGAGCCTGACCACCAAATAGCCCTCGGACTCGCCACCGGCCCCGGGCTGCCGCGAACCCGGTCCAACCGCCCGGGCATGATTCCGCACGGCCCTGCCGCCCCTCCCTTCGCGGCCGATCCGCCGCGCACTGTCGCGCACGCCGTGCGCGCGGCCGCGTCCCCTTGCGCGTCCCTCCAGCAACTCCCCGGGGCGCGTGTTGACGCTTGTCCACGCCGGGGGAAATGGCGTATGGCAGGTGAAACCGGCCGGACCATCCGGCCGCCGCGGTCAACAGGAGTCCCCCATGTCCAGCGCCAGCGCGTCCCCGGTCCAGGCCCCCTCCCCCAACCTCGAATACGCCCGCGTGGTGGAGGTCGGCCCCGGTGGGATCACCGTGCGCACCGGCTTCGGCACGATCCGCGCCGAACGCGCCGTGAGCTGCCTGGTGGAGCCCCGCGCCGAGGACCTGGTGCTGGCCTGCGTGGACATCTCCGGCCGGGCCTTCGTGCTCTCGGTGCTCGAAAGCCGGGGGCCGGTGGAGCTCTGCGTCGAGGGCGACGCCCGCCTGGGCGCGCGCGGGGGCAGCCTGACCCTGGCCGCCGACGCAGACATCCGCCTGGCCTGCCCGGGCGAACTTGCCGCCGCCTCGGGGCAGCTCACCGTGCACGCCGCCGAGGGCCGGGCCGCCGTCGAGCGCATGAGCTTCCTGGGGCGCACGTTCAAATCCCAGGTGAAGCGCATCCGCAGCGTGGCGCGCTCAGTGGAGCTGGTGTTCAAGAGCTTCACCAGCCAGGGCCTGGAATCCCAGCGCTTCGTCAAGGGGCACGACGAGGTGCAGGCCGGATCGCGCCGCGTGCTCGTGGAAGACCTGAACGCCCTGCACGCCAAGAACCACTCGGTGATCGCGGAAGAACAGGTGGTGATGAACGCCGAACAGATCCACATGGGCTGAGACGCGTCATGCAGTACACCCAAGCCCCCTTCAGCTTCAGCGTCTCCACCCTGCCGAAGGACACCTTCCATGTTGTCCGCTTCGCGGGCGAGGAGGGACTTTCGACCCTCTACCGCTTCGAGATCACCCTGATCTCCCAGAACCTCTCGGTGGACTTCGACAAGGCGCTGGAGGGAGCGGCCGCCCTGCGCATCGCCGCCCAGGGCGACCTGCCGGAGCGGGTCTGGCACGGCGTGCTCACGGATTTCCGGCAGAAGCACCGCACGGGCGGCCACGCCTTCTACACGGCGGTGCTCGCGCCCCGGGCCGAACGGCTCAACCGCTCGCGCGGCAGCCGCATCTTCCTGAACCAGGACATCCCTGCCACCCTGACCGAGTGCCTTGCCGCATCGGGGCTGATCAAGGGGCAGGATTTCGAGGTGGTCACCTCGCGCTCCTATCCGAAGCGGGAATACGTCTGCCAGTACAACGAGACGCCCTATCACTTCCTCTCGCGCTGGGCCGAGCGCAACGGGCTCTACTGGTTCTTCGACCAATCCCAGGGGTGCGACCGCCTGGTGCTCACCGAAACGCTCACCACCCATCCGCCCCTGCCCGGATCGGAGCAGCTGACGCACACGGAGCCCAGCGGCCTGGAAGCCCCGCTCACGGGTTCGGCCGTGCACGGCCTGCGCGCCCACAAGCGCCGCCTGCCCCGCGAGGTGCTGCTCACCGACTACAACTACCGCACCCCCAACCTGGAGATCGCGGCCAAGGCCCTGGTGAGCCGCTCCGGCGAAGGCGTGGCCCACGTGCACGGGGGCAACATCCGCACCCTTTCGGAAGCCAAGCTCCTGGCCCACGCGCGCGCCCAGGAGATCGCCTGCCGGGGGCTGGTGTTTTCCGGGGAGTCCAACGCCGCGCACCTCGCGCCGGGGTATCTCTTCACGCTCTCCAACCACTACCGCGACGACTTCAACCAGCGCTTCCTGGCCACCCTGGTGCGCCACGAGGGCAGCCAGGAGGGCTGGCTCACCTCGGGCGTGGCCACGCGGGGCCTGGGCGACGAGCTTTTCTACCGCAACGCCTTCACGGCCATCCCGGCCACTGTGCAGTACCGCAGCGAGTGCCGCGCGGAATGGCCCGTGATCGCCGGGAGCATGAGCGCGTTCATCGACGCCGAGGGCGGCGGCGAACAGCCCGTGCTGGACTCCCAGGGCCGCTACAAGGTGGTGCTGCCCTTCGACCTCTCTGGGCGCAAGGGCGGCAAGGCCTCGGCGTGGATCCGCATGGCGCAGCCCTATGCGGGGGAGAACAGCGGCATGCACTTCCCGCTGCGCAAGGGCACGGAGGTGCTGCTGGGGTTCGTGAACGGCAACCCGGACATGCCGGTGATCACCGCCGCCGTGCCCAACCCGGCCACGCCCTCCCCCGTGCGCGACGAAAACCAGACCATGAACGCCATCACCACGGCCTCGGGCAACCATTTCCACATGGAAGACAAGGCGGGCAAGGAGCGCATCCTGATGCACTGCCGCAAGGAAGGAAGCTTCCTGCGCATCGGCCAGCCCAACGACCCGCCCACGGACATCGACACCTCGGACGGCACCTTCTCGGTGAAGAACGTCAACTACGCCTCCAACGGGAAGATATCGACCGTGAGTGGGGCGTGGACCGCCCCGGCCCCGGCTCCCGCCTCGGACACCAACGCCAGCTGGGGGGACCAAGGCGGCGTCACCTGGGTCACGCCCGGGGCGTACAACGTGAAGGCGGCCACGGCGAACTCATTGATCCTCGGCGAAAACACGCAGTGGAACGTTGGCGGGTATGCTTGCAATACGCTGGGGCTTTGCGTGACGATGAACGCAATCTCGAGTCTCACCTTTAACCTTGGATTTCATGCAGATTTTGCACCATACTGGAAGGAGATATATTTCACCAAATCAAGGGCAGCCGCAAAGGAAGACGCGATAATTGCAGACCTGAACAGCATCATAGGCAAGTCAACAAAAATACTTGATATAGACAGTAATATCGCATCAGCAAAACTGTCAATATCTGACACAGAGAAACACATTGGCGAACTGCGATCATCGATCACAGTGACATCGGACAAAGTCAACAAAGCTGAAACTTCGATTACTGCAACTCGAAATATGGTCATCCAGACCGGACAATACATGATCGATGAATTAACGAATGTATCGAATACATGCGACCAACTCGCAGTCAGCATACGGTCCGTATCCACTAACGTTGAAGACGTTGCAAACGACGTTCGACATATACACAATTCCAGATTCACAGCGGCCGTAACCTCTGTAAGAACACATGAAAATACAACAATTGTATCCGGAAATCTGACAATAGTATGACGCCATCTAACACAACAAAAGCAACAGGAACCCACACCTAAACTGGACACTTCGAAAAGCAATCCAGAAATACACAATCGCTCACATCGTGCGCGGCCGATATGTTTCGTCAAACATACATTCAACAGACAAATCGGAAGAGATGATCATGCCCACGCCCTCCCAGCCCCAGTTCACCTTCCAGGTTTCCACCCTCCCGGCGGACGCCTTCCATGTGGTGCGCTTCACCGGCCAGGAGGGCTTGTCCACGCTCTATTCCTTCGAGGTGACGCTCCAGGCCGCCCGCGGGCCCGTGGACATGGCCCGCGCCCTGGAGGGCGACGCCAGCCTCGCCGTGCGCGTCGCCCCGGAAAGGCAGACCGCCTGGAAGGGCGTGCTGCGCGAATTCCACATGCTCGACCGCGTGGAGGGACGCCCCTTCTACCGCGCCGTGCTCGTGCCCCGCGCCCACGTCCTGGGCATGACCCGCCAGAGCCGCATCTTCCTGGACAAGACCACCCCCCAGATTCTCCGGGAATGCCTCCAGAGCGCGGGGCTCGCACAAGGGCACGACTTCGACATGGTCACCACCCTGCCCTACAACAAGCGCGAATACGTCTGCCAGTACGAGGAGACCGACCTCGCCTTCGTCTCCCGCTGGATGGAGCGCAACGGCCTCTACTACTCTTTCGACCACACCGGCGACCGCGAAAAACTCGTGGTCACCGACACGCGCAACGCCCACAAGCCCCTGCCAGACGGCCACGAGCTGGACTACCGCGAACCCTCGGGCCTGGCCCCCGGCCAGCCCGGCCGCACCTGCCGCCGCCTGCGCCTGGAGCGCCGCCGCCTGTCCAGGGACATCGCGCTGCGCGACTACAACTACCGCACCCCCGCCGTGGCCATCGAGCATCAGACGGTCATCGCCGAGGCCGGCCAGGGCGCGCTGCGCCTCCAGGGCGGCAACATCCGCTCCGCCAAGGAGGCCACCTACCTGGCCCACCTCCAGGCCCAGATCCACCAATGCCGCGAGGCCCTCTTCTTCGGCGAGACCGACGCCCCCGGCCTGAGCCCGGGCTGGACCTTCTCCCTGCGCGACCACCCCCAGCAGGACCTGAACCAGGACTACCTGGCCCTGGAGGTGCTCCACGAAGGCAGCCAGGAGGCCCAGCTCGCCCCCGGGGCCGCGCGCGAGGACGGCGGCGACAGGCCCTTCTACCGCAACGCCTTCACGGCCATCCCGGCCGCCACGCAGTACCGCAGCGAACAGCGCACCCCGCGCCCATGGATCGCTGGGATGCTCCACGCCTTCATCGACGCCGAGGGCTCGGGCGAAACCCCGGAGATCGACGACCAGGGCCGCTACAAGGTCATCCTGCCCTTCGACCGCTCCGGGCGCTCCGGCGGCAGGGCCTCGGCCTGGCTGCGCATGATCCAGCCCTATGCCGGGTCCGGCCACGGCCTGCACCTGCCCCTGCACAAGGGCACGGAAGTGGCCCTGCTCTTCGAGGAAGGAGACCCCGACCGCCCCGTCATCGCCGGGGCCGTGCCCAACCCGCTCACGCGCTCGCCTGTCACCAGCGCCAACCAGACCCAGGCCTGCCTCACCTCGGCCGGGGGCAACAAGTTCCACATGGAGGACCGCCAGGGCTCCCAGTACGTGCACTTCTCCAGCCCCGTGGCCGGGACGCGCATGCAGCTGGGCGCGGGCGGCCCGGACTTCACCCAGGACGACCAGAACGAACTGGACACCCTCTGGCAGAACTACCAGACCTCCTCCAGCTATCTGGGCGCGGGCGGCGTCACCTTCACCACCCAGGGCGTGTTCTCCGTGAAGGCCCAGACCACCAACGTCCTCACCCTGGGCGAGAACACCCAGCTCACCGTGGGCGGCTACTCCTGCAGCTTCATCGGCGGCAGCTTCACCCTCAACGCGGGCGTGAGCGTGGCCCTCAACCTGGCCGCGCACACGGAGTTCGCCCCCTTCTGGTACGAGATGCGCGGGAGCAAGCGCCAGGCCCAGGAGAAGCAGGACAAGGTGGTGGCCAGCCTCGTGACCATGTGCGGCGACAAGACCAACGTGGGCGAGGTGGTGAACGACGTGGTCACGGAAAAGACCGAGGCCTATGCGACGCAGGACGCGCTCCTGGACGCCAAGCGCGAGTTCGTCACCGAGGTGCAGCAGGTGCGCGCCCGGGTGAACACCGTGGCCTCGAGCGAAGAACGCCTGCGCAACGAATTCCGCAGCTGCATCGACCGCAGGGTCGCCAACCTCGTCTCCGAGGAAAAACTCGCCGCCGAACTCAAACTGATGGCCACAACCCTGGAACAGACGCTCCTCTCGAAGAGGGTCACTGCCGTGTCGGTCTCCACCACGACCGAGTCCGAGGACAAGGTGGTCGGCGTATCCACCATGGCCGCAGGCACGGTGGACGTGGTATAGCCGCCCCGGCCCAACCTGTCGTTCGCACTCAAAGGACCCTCCTCATGACCACGGAACAAGCCAGGTTCGCCTTCACCATCCAGGGACTCCCCGAAGACGCCTTCCTGGTGGTGCGTTTCACGGGCACGGAGGGGCTCTCGAAGCTCTACGCCTTCGACATCGCCCTGCTCTCCGCCGAAGGCTCCGTGGACATGGACGCGGCTCTGGCAGGCGACGCCTGCCTCACCGTGCGCGGTGCGGACGGCGAGCAGGTCTCCTGGCGGGGCGTGCTGCGAGACTTCCAGCAGCTCCAGCGCGTGGACGGCCGCGTGTTCTACCGCGCGGTCCTGGTGCCCCGGGCCTACGCGCTCTGCCAGAACCTGCAAAGCCGCATCTTCCTGGACAGCCAGACCCCCCAGATCATCCAGGAGGTCCTCGCGGGCGTGGGGCTCTCCAGCGGGCACGACTACGACATGCGCACCCTGGTGCCCTACCCCGTGCGCGAATACGTCTGCCAGTACAACGAGACGGACTTCGCCTTCCTCTCGCGCCAGATGGAGCGTAGCGGCGTCTACTTCTACTTCGACCACAGCGGCGCGCGCGAAAAGCTCCTGGTGGCCGACCACCTGAACACCCACGCCAGCGCCCCTCCGGGCTGCTCCCTGGTCTACCGCGAGGTCTCCGGCATGGCCCCGCCAGACGCGAGCGGCAGCTGCTCCAGGCTCTCCCTGGAGTGCAAGCGCCTGCCCAAGGAGATCCAGCTGCGCGACCACAACTACCGCATCCCGGACGTGGTGCTGGAATCCAAGGCGGGCATCGCCCCCTCGGGCGCGGGGGGGCTCGCCCTGCACGACGGCAACATCCGCTCCATGATGGAGGCCAAGTACCTGGCCTCCGTGCGCGCCCAGACCTACCAGTGCCGCCGGAAGCTCTTCACCGGCGAGTCGGACTCGCCCAGCGTCCAGCCCGGGTGGACCTTCACCCTGCGCGACCACTTCGAGTCCGGCTGGAACATGACCTACCTGCCCCTGGAGGTGAAGCACGAAGGCTCCCAGGAGGCCTGGCTTGCCTCGGGCCTGGGCATCAAGGGCTTCGCCCGGGCCGATGCGGCGGGCAAGCTCTTCTACCGCAACAGCTTCTCCGCCATCCCCGCCGCCACCCAGTACCGCCCCGAACTCAAGACCCCCAGGCCCTGGATCGCAGGAGTGCTCCACGCCCGCATCGACGCCGAGGGCGCGGGCGAATACGCCGAACTCGACGACCAGGGCCGCTACAAGGTCGTGATGCCCTTCGACCTCTCGGGACGCCATGCCGGACACGCCACCACCTGGCTGCGCATGATCCAGCCCTACGGCGGCCAGGGCCACGGCATGCACTTCCCCCTGCACAAGGGGACCGAGGTGGCCCTGGTGCACGAAGAGGGCGACCCGGACCGCCCCGTCATCGCCGGGGCCGTGCCCAACCCGGCGGCCCGCTCGGTGGTCACGTCGGCCAACCAGACGCAGTCGCGCATCGCCACGGCGGGCGGCAACCACCTCTCCATGGAAGACCTCGAGGGCTCCCAGTGCATCGTGCTGCAAAGCCCCACGGCCTCGAGCTTCCTGCGCCTGGGCTCGAAGAACCCCACCGACTGGAGCACCTGGGGCACCTCCGACGGCGTGGCCCTCAAGACCGGCGCGGGTTACGAGGCGGAGGTGCAGGCCTACAACCTGGTGGTCTTCGGCGACTACTCCCAGACCACCGTGGGCTTCCAGTCCTACGACTGCGTGGGGGGCAACCTCACCGTGAACCTGGGGGCCGACATCACCCTCACGTGCGCCGTGGCCACGGAATTCGACAAGGCCAAGTACGAGCTGCGCCCCAAGGTCCGCAAGGCCGAGGCAGACAAGGAAGCCGTGCTCGGCAAGATGACCGAGTTCATGGACGCCAACACACAGATCATCAACGATTCCATACGGGTGGTCCAGGAACTGGGCGAGGTGATCGACACCCAGCAGCACGTCGTGGCCAACCTCAAGCAGGAGATCGCCCAACAGAGCCAGACCGTGGCCAACCTCGACCAGACCTACATGGTGCAGGCCCAGCTGGTGGCCAACCTCGACCAGAAGATCGGCGATCAGATCAAGACCGTGGGCAACCTCGAACAGACCATCGCCTCCAAGACCCTGACGGCGGGTGAACTGACGCATACCGCCGGAAACATGACCACCATCGCCGACGCCCACACCCAGACCGTCTCCGAAGACACTCACATGAACCTGTCCAACACCCTGCTCACGGGGGACATGCAGGTGATCTGACCCGGCGCGCCACTCCCGACGCCCGGACCATCCTTGCGCGGCATCGCGCGGAGCGAAGACCATGCCTGACACGAAACAGAAATTCTCCTTCACCATCCAGGGCTTTCCCGAGGACGCCTTCCACGTGGTGCGCTTCACGGGCGTGGAGGGCCTCTCCACGCTCTACCGCTTCGACATCACGCTCTACGCCAAGGATCAGCGCGTGGACTTCGACAAGGCCCTCTCCAGCACGGCCACCTTCACCATCAAGCGCCCCCAGGGGGACATCCCCTTCCACGGCATCCTGGCCAGCCTGGAGGAGCTCTCCCGCTCCGGCCCCCACACCTTCCTGCGCGCCGAACTTTCCCCCAAGGCCTGGTGGCTCACCCAAACCACCCACAACCAGGTGTTCCTGGACAAGGCCAGCCCGGACTTCCTGAACGACGTGCTCAAGGACGGCGGCCTCAACCCGGGCATCGACTTCTCCTTCTCCACCATGGAGACCTACCCCACATGGGACTACGTCTGCCAGTACGGCGAGACCCACTTCGCCTTCGCCTCCCGCTGGATGGAGCGCGGCGGCCTCTACTACTACTTCGAGCAGGGCGCGCAGGGCGAGAAGATGGTGGTCACCGACACCCTCACCGCCCACCAGCCCATGCCCCAGGGCGCGCACTTCCGCTATTCGCCGCCCTCCTCCATGCAGTCCGGGCACGAGGAGGAGGTGGTCACCGCCTTCACCATGCGCCAGACAAGGCTGCCCCAGAAGGTGATCCTCAAGGACTACAACTACGAAACGCCCTCCCAGGACCTCCAGGCCGAGGCCCAGGTGAGCCAGCGCGGCCGGGGCCTGTTCTACGTCTACGGCCAGCGCCTGAAGACGCCCTCCCTGGGCCGCAACCTGGCCTGGATCCGCGCCCAGTCCATCCAGTGCCGCGAGAAGATCTACACCGGCGTCTCGGCCATCCCCTTCGTGCGCCCGGGCTACACCTTCGAGATGGCCGAGCACTTCAACGACGACTTCAACCAGCGCTACCAGACCATCGTCTGCCGCCACGAGGGCTCCCAGGAGGCCTGGCTCGTCTCGGGCCTCGGCCTCTCCTTCGCCCCCGGCGAGGACTCGCGCCTGTTCTACCGCAACACCTTCGAGGCCATCCCGGCGGGCGTGCAGTTTCGCGCGCAGGCCGTCACGCCCAGGCCCTCCATCGCCGGGACCCTGCCCGCCAAGGTGGACGCCCAGGGCTCCGGCAAATACGCCGAGGTGGATTCCCAGGGCCGCTACAAGGTCATCCTGCCCTTCGACCTCTCGGGCCGGAAAAACGGCCACGCCTCGGCCTGGGTGCGCATGGCCCAGCCCTACGCCGGGCAGGGCCACGGCATGCACTTCCCCCTGCACAAGGGCACCGAGGTGCTGCTCACTTTCCTCGACGGCGACCCCGACCGCCCCGTCATCGCCGCCGCCGTGCCCAACCCCGAGACGCAAAGCCCCGTCACCGACTCCAACCAGACCCAGGCGCGCATCACCACCTCCGGCGGCAACCTCCTGCACTTCGAGGACCAGGAGGGCAGCCAGCGCATCCTGCTCTACAGCCCCACCCAGGGCAGCTACATCCGCATAGGCTCCCACAACGACCCCGAGGACAATCCGCCGTCTTCCGGCTCGGGCTCCGGCTCGGGCGAATCGGGCTCCGGCTCGGGCGAGTCCGGCGGAGAATCCGGCGGCGAGTCGGGCGGCGAGGAGGGCGGCGAGAAGGAGAGCCCCTGGTCGCCCGAGGGCCTCAAGCTCTGGAGCGGCGGGCCGCTCACCGTGAAGGTCCAGGCCAGCTTCGAGACCATCCTGGGCACGAAGAACGAGCTCGTGGGCGGCATCGACACCGAGACCGTCATCGGCGCCAAGGTGGACGCCGTGTTCGGCGGCCTGGTGGAGTACCACTTCCCCAGCAAGTGGACCTACGCCACGGCAGAGATCGAGATGAAGGAGATGATCGAGAAGAACTACGTCACCAAGACCGAACTGGGCACTGAAAAGACCGCCATCCACCAGGAATACACCAAGCTGGTGGACACCGAGGTCAAGGCCATCAACGCCAAGATCAAGACCGCCAACGACGACATCACCCTGGCCAACCAGAAGATCAAGACCGTGGCCGACGACGTGGCCACCCGCGCCACCAAGCAGGAGCTCAACGCCTCCAAGGAGGAGGTGACGGCCGCCTGCCAGAAGACGATCGCCGAGAAGACCGAAACCCTGGCCACCAGGAACGAGTTGGCCGCCTCCGTTCAGAAGGTGGCCACCTCTGTTGAACAAGTGGCCGCCACGGTGAACAACCAGGCCGCGGACATCAACAACATGGCCGCCTCCATGAACACGCTCTCGGAGAACGTCTCGGTGCTCTCCACGGCCGTGGAGTACATGTGATACGTAGCGCCACAGGAGCACGCCCGTGAACGAACCCGACAAACCCCGCTTCGCCTTCGAAATCGAAGGCTTCAGCCGCGACGCCTTCCATGTGGTGCGCTTCACCGGCGAGGAGGGCCTCTCCAGGCTCTTCCGCTTCGAAGTCACGCTCTTCGCGGGCGACAAGGACGTGGACTTCGACAAGGCCCTGGCCGCCTCCGCCACCCTGACCATCCGCCGCCGCGAGGGCGACGTGGCCTTCCACGGCATCCTGGAAAGCCTGGACCAGACCAGCCGCTCCGGCCCGCACACCTTCTTCCGGGCCGTGCTCGTGCCCAAGGCCTGGCTGCTCACCCAGACCACCCACCACCAGATCTTCCTGCACCAGGACATCCCCCGCACCCTGGAGCAGGTGTTCCAGGACGCCGGGCTCTCCTCCGGGCTGGACTTCCGCTTCGCCCTCTCGGGAACCTACCCCCAGCGCGAATTCGTCTGCCAGTACGGCGAGACCCACTACGCCTTCGCCTCCCGCTGGATGGAGCACGAAGGGCTCTACCACTTCTTCGAGCGCACGGCCTCCGGCGACGTGCTGGTGGTCACCGACGCCCTCACGGCCCACAAGCCCATGCCGCAGGGCCATCGCCTGCGCTACTCGCCCCCCTCCTCCATGCAGGTGGGGCACGAGGAGGAGGTGGTCACGGACTTCGCCCTGCACCAGCGCCGCCTGCCCAAGGACGTGGTGCTCAAGGACTACGACTACGAGAAACCCTCCCTGGACCTCACGGCCAAGGCCCCGGTCAAGAACACCGGCCAGGGCACGCTCTACCTCTACGGGCAGCACTTCAAGACCATCTCCGAGGGCGAACGCCTGGCGCGCGTGCGCGCCCAGGAGCTATTGTGCCGCGAAAAGCTTTACGCGGGCGTCTCCTCCATCCCCTTCGTGCGTCCTGGCCACACCTTCGAGATGTCGCGCCACTTCACCGGCGGCTTCAACCGCGAGTTCCTCACCATCGGCTGCCGCCACGAGGGCTCCCAGGAGGCCTGGCTCGTCTCGGGCCTGGGCCTCTCCTTCGGCAAAAACCGCGACACCCTGCTCTACTACCGCAACGCCTTCACGGCCATCCCCTCCGACGTGCAGTTCCGCCCCGAACTTTCCACGGAACGCCCGCGCATCGCCGGAACCCTCCCGGCCAAAATCGACGCCGAGGGCTCCGGCCAATACGCCGAGGTGGACGCCCAGGGCCGCTACAAGATCATCCTGCCCTTCGACCTCTCGGGCCGCAAGGACGGCCACGCCTCGGCCTGGGTGCGCATGGCCCAGCCCTACGCCGGGCAGGGCCACGGCATGCACTTCCCCCTGCACAAGGGCACGGAGGTGGTCGTCTCCTTCCAGGACGGCGACCCGGACCGACCCCTCATCGCCGGGGCCGTGCCCAACCCCGAGACGCAAAGCCCCGTCACCGACGCCAACCAGACCCAGGCCCGCATCACCACCGCCGGAGGCAACCGCATCCACATGGAGGACCAGGAGGGCAGCCAGCGCATCCTGCTGCACTCCACACCCAAGGGCGACTTCGTGCGCATCGGCGAGCCCAACGATCCGCCCTCCGACTGGAGCGAACTCGGCCAGGCCTTCAAGGACGCGGCCAAGGCCACGGGCGACGCCATCAAGGAGATGGCCCAGTCCGGCATCAACATCACCACGCCCCAGTGGTTCAACGTCAAGGCGGAGTTCGCCAACACCGTGATCATCGTGGAGAACACCCAGACCAACCTGGGCCTCTACTCCTGCAACACCATCGGCCTCAACTACACGCTCAACGCGGGCATGAGCATCACCACCAACCTCGCCGCGCACACCGAGTTCGCCCCCATCTGGTACGAAATGCGCGCCTCCGTGCGCCAAGCCGACGCCCAGAAGGAGCGCCTCATCGGCCAGGTGAACACCCTGCTGGGCCAGAAGAACACCCTGGCCGACTCCGTGGACGAACTCATCGCGGCCAAGACCAACACCCTGGCCACCAAGGACGAGGTGACCGCCGCCAAGACCGACGTGGCCGCCGACGTGCAACGCACCTACGCCACAAAGAACGAGCTCACCGCCCAGAAGGACACCATCGCCGCCGACTACACCCAGGCCATCGCCAACAAGACCTCCACCCTGGCCTCCAAGGAGGAGGTTGCGGCCACCAAGGACGAGGTGATCGCCGAAGGCAACCACATGGCCGCCCAGCTCACCCAGATGATCAACGACAAGACGGCCCTCACCGTGAACGTCACCAACGTCACGGCCGACAACGTGCTCATGGCGGGCACCTTCATCGTCCTTTAGGCGCGCCGACGGAAGCCCGGAACCCATGCCCCCCGCCTGCCGCCGCACGCCCGCCCGTGACCACGGCCATGGACTTCGCCCGGGAGTTCATGCACAACGCATGCAATGGGGGGTGACCACGCAGGCTTGCCCCCCGGACAGGCGCCGCAAGGCCCGGACGCGGCAGGCCGCCCCGGGTTCACAGCGTGCAACGGCGCAGGGCTCGCCCGTCCGTTCGCTTCATCTGTCGTAGAGGACCGTCCGCCATGCCCAGAGAAGACCCCAAGTTCCGCTTCGAAATCCAGGGTTTCCCCGCAGGGGCCTTCCATGTGGCGCGCTTCGAGGGCGAAGAGGGCCTGAGCGCCCTCTACCGCTTCGACATCACCCTCGTGGCCCAGGACCCCGACCTGGACTTCGACGCCGCCCTGGCCGCGCCCGCCGTGTTCACCATCGCCCGGCCGCGCGGGGACATTCCCTTCCACGGCGTGCTGGAGCGCTTCGAGCTGCTCTCGATTTCGGGGAAGCGGGCCGTGTGCCGGGCCGTACTGCGCCCCAGGGCCTGGTGGCTCACCCAGTCCACCCACAACCAGATTTTCCTGGACATGGCCGTGCCGGGCCTCCTGGAGGCCGTCTTCGCAGACGGCGGACTGCGCCCGGGCCTCGACTTCGCCGTGCGCGCCATGGCGAACTACCCGGCCATGGAGTACGTCTGCCAGTACGGCGAGACCCACTTCGCCTTCGCCTCCCGCTGGATGGAACACTCCGGGCTCTATTTCTTCTTCGAGCAGGGCGACGACGGCGAGGTTCTCACGGTCACCGACACCGCCACGGCCCACGTGGACATGCCCCAGGGCGCGCGCCTGCTCTACTCGCCCGTTTCCTCGCTGCCCGTGGGCCACGAGGAGGAGGTGGTCACCCGGCTGGAGTTCTCCCAGACGCGCCTGCCCCGGAGCGTCCACCTGCGCGACTACAACCCCGAGATCCCTTCCCTGGAGCTGGAGGCCAGCGCCCCCGTCTCGGAGAAGGGGATGGGCGAGCGCTCGGTCTACGGCATGCACTTCGTCACCCGGGACCAGGGCCGGGCCCTGGCGCGGATGCGCGCCCAGTCGCTGGCCTGCCGGGAGAAGCTTTTCCAGGGCGAATCGGCCGTGCCCTTCCTGCGCCCGGGGTACACGTTCGCCATCGCCGGGCACCCGCGCAAGGCCTTCAACGAGAAGCTCCTGGCCGTTTCCTGCCGTCACGAAGGCTCCCAGACAGGGTGGCTCGCCGAAACCCTCGGCCACGCCCACCGCGAACCCGGCGAGCCGGCGGTGACCTACCGCAACCGCTTCACGGCCATTCCGGCCTCCACCCAGTTCCGGGCGGCCCACGAAACGCCCAGGCCGCGCATCGCCGGCGCGCTGCCGGCCAAGGTGGACGCCGAGGGCTCGGGCCATTACGCCGAGGTGGACGCCCAGGGCCGCTACAAGGTGCGCATGCCCTTCGACGTCTCGGGGCGCGGGCCGGGCCACGCATCGGCCTGGGTGCGCATGGCCCAGCCCTACGCCGGGGCGGGCTACGGCATGCACATGCCCCTGCACAAGGGCGCGGAGGTGCTGGTCTCCTTCCTCGACGGCGACCCGGACCGACCCGTGATCACCGGGGCCGTGCCCAACCCCGAGACCAAGAGCCCCGTCACCCAGGCCAGCCGCACCCAGGCGCGCATCGCCACGGCCGGGGGCAACCGCATCCACTTCCAGGACAAGGAGGGCGCGCAGAGCCTGCTCCTCTCCAGCCCCACCAGCCAGAGCTTTCTGGCCCTGGGCGCGCAGCAGGATGACGGCGGCGGCGTGGCCTACAACTGGAACAACAACGGCGTGACCATCTCCACCGCAGCCACGCTGAGCATCTCGGCCAGCGCAAGCCTGGAGCTGATCACGGGCGTGAAGACCGACGTGGTGGCCGGATTCGCCTCGGAAACCAACCTGGGCGGCAGGCTGGAGACGGTGGTGGGCCTCAACACGGGCCTGTGCGTGGGCGCGCACGCCGAGTTCGCGCCCGTCTACAAGGAGTTGCGGGGCAGCGTGGTCAAGGCCGAGGCCGAGCGCACGGCGCTTCTGGGCGCGGTGCAGAAGCTTCTCGGCAACAAGACGATCTTTGCTGGGTCGATCGAAGAAATCGTGGCCAACCACACCGACGTCAGGGCCAACGCCGACGCCATCACGTCGGCCGAGCAGCGCATCACGGGGACCGAGAACAGCATCGTCACGCTGCGCAGCGAACTCGTCGCCTCGGCTGACGCCGTCACCGCCTCCTGCAACGAGGCCATCGCAGCGCGCACCGCCACCCTGGCCAGCTCGCAGGAGGTGGCGACCGCCAAGGAAGAGGTCGCCGCCTCGGTCCAACGCGTCCAGACCTCGGTCGACGAGGTCAATTTGAAGGTCACCAAGGTGGAAACCCAGGTGACCGAACTTTCGGGGACCGTCACGAAGATCGTCTCAAACCTGAACATCATCTGAGCATCGCGGGGACATCGATGAAAATCCTCAAGGAAGCGCACCACAGCCCCATGTTCCTGCCCACGGCCCTGGCCGGCAGGATGCGCCTGGTCTGCACGGTCATGGTCTACTTCGGCTTCGACGACCCCGAAGCCCCCCTGCCCGACCGCGAGATGTGGCCCGAGGTGATGAAGCTCCTGCCCAAGCCCCCCGTGCTCGACGTGGGCCTGCCCAAGCCGCGCGCCGAGGTGCTGGCCGCTGGCAAGTGCTTCGCCCCGGGCGGCAAGCCCCGCCTGGCCTCCCAGGTGAGCATCTCCGCGGGCGGCGTGAAGAAGACCCTCGACGTCTTCGGCGACAGGCGCTGGGTCTACACCGGCAACGCCTTGACCGGCGTCACCGACCCCGAGCCCTTCACCGTCATGCCCCTGGAGTGGGAGCGCGCCTACGGCGGCAAGGCCGACCCGCGAAACCCCAAAGGCCGGGGCATGCCCCCCGGCAAGCCGGGCGAGAAGCCGGAGAAGCCCGTCTTCCTGCCCAACGTGGAATACCACGGCAAGCTCGTGGGATCGCCCGAGGACGCCCCCGAGCCCGCCTCCTTCCTGCCCCTGGACGTGATGCACCCCGAGCGACAGAAGCGCGCGGGCACCTACGACGACGCCTGGAAGAACGAACGCTGGCCCTACTACCCCGACGACCTCGACCCCGACTTCTTCCAGCAGGCTCCCCCCGACCAGTGGAACCAGTCCTTCTTCCGGGGCGGCGAGGCCGTGGAGATCGTGAACATGCACCCCGAGCGACAGCTCGTCTCCTTCCGGCTGCCCCAGTTCAAGCCCCGGCTCTTCCTCACGCGCAAGGAGGCCCCCAAGGCCCCGCCCGAGAAGGACACCTTCGAGGAAGTGGCCCTGAACATGGACACCGTGTGGCTCTTCCCCGAGGTGTTGCGCGGCGTGGCCGTCTGGCGCGGCGTCTTCCGCACCGAACGCGACGACATGGCCGACCTGCGCTACGTCTACCTGGCCACCGAGGCCGCCGGAACAGCCCCCCAGACCCTGGAGCACTACCTGGAGGCCCAGAACAGGCGCGTCGCGGCCATGAAGCCCGTGGCCCCCGTGATCCCCGACGCCAACCAGAAGGTGAACCGCGAGCTGCTCAAGTTCGGACGCGTCAAGAAGGACATCGAGCGCATCAAGGCCCAGGCCAAGGGCCAGACCCCCGTCATGCCCCGCGAGCCCGCCGAGATGGCCGCCGTGAACCGCAAGGTGGTGGACCAGGGCCTGGCCACCCTGGACAAGATGGAAGCCATGGCCAGGGACATGCAGGACAAGTTCGGCTGGCGCGCCGTGCTGGACCCCGCCTCCTTCGCGCCCAGGCGCGCCCAGCTCCTGGAGACGGCACAGAAGATCGACCAGTCCCTGGCCAAGGCCGCCCAGACCAAGGCATCGCTCACGGCCATGAAGGCCGACATGAAAAAGGAGATGGGCGAGACCATGAAGGCCAGGATCGCCCCCGAGCACCTGGCCAAGGCGGGCATCGACCCGGACAACCTCCTGCCCGACCCCGACGACGGGCTTGGCCCCTGGCACCGCATGGCCTTCCCCTTCGCCGTGCAGGCCCGGCGTTCCCTGGAGGGGGAACCGGCCCTCATGGCCCGCCTGGAGTCCGCCGGGTTCAAGACGCCCACCCTCTCGCGCGCCTGGCTGGGCTACAACGCGGCCCCCCTGGCCCAGGAGGGCGCGGACTGGGGCCTGCCCCCCGGCCCCTTCACCATCCCCCGGGGCCTGGTGCTGCCGCGCTTCGAGGGCCGCAAGCTCACGCGCCTGTTCGTTCTGCCGGACTGGCCCGAGGCGGGCGCGCCCCTCTGGCAGGGGACGCCGGTCCCCGGCTCGGCCGAGGGAGCGCTCTGGCTGCCCGGCCCCGACGAGGTGGCCCCCGTGGCGGTGGCCGCCTCGGAGCCCGAGGCCCTGCTCCTGGAGCAGGAGGTGGGCGACGTCTGCCACGTGCTGGCCCTGGCCGACCCCAAGATCGCCCCGCCCAAGGAGGCCGCCAAGGCCCTCAAGGACGCGCCCAACGTGCTGGTGACCGCGCCCAAGGACGCCCAGGAACGCCTGGCCCCGGCCGCGCCCTGGCTGCCCCTCTCGGACAAGGCCGCCTGGCTGCCCCTGCCCCAGGGGAAGGACTGCCTGGAGGCCCGCCTCCAGAAGGCCGACCTGCGCGAGTGGGTCTTCGACGCCCTGCCCCCGGCGGCCATCGGCATCCCCGAGGACGACCCCGTGCCCGCCTTCGGCCCGGCCCCGCCCAAAAAGCGCCCGGCCATCCCGGACATCGCCGGGCTCATCCAGGCGGCCCACGCCGAGATCAAGGCCTTCCACGAGGCCAGGTTCGACGGCTTCAAGGCCACCATGAAGGACGTGGAGAACCAGGCGCGCGAGGCCATGGCCAAGCACGGCAAGGACTTCGACCAGGTGATGGCCGAGGCCAAGGCCGCACCGCGCAAGCCCTTCGACCAGCTGGGCGAGGAGATGGCCGCCCAGATGGAATCCAAGCGCGACGCCCTCAAGGCCCAGGGGCTGCTGACCCCGGACAAGGAGGCCGACATCACCAAGGCGGCGGCCCAGGCCCGCCAGCTGGGGGCCGACTCCGAGGCCCGCTGGCAGGCCGGCCAGCAGAAGCTTGCCGAGGCCAAGGCCAAGATCGAGGCCGCCAAAAAGGCCCAGGGCCAGGGCGTGCCCGAGGACATGAAGGCCCGCTTCAAGGAGGCGGGCATGGACCTGGACGCCATGCGCCCGCGCACCCGCGAAGAGGTGGTCGAGATGCACGCCGGGGGCCGCTCCCTGGCCCAGTCCATCCTGGCCGGGGTGGACCTCTCGGGCCTGGACCTCGCCGGGGCCGACTTCACGGCCTGCCGCCTCACGGAGACGAAGTTCGTCGGGGCCAGGCTCGACGGCTGCACCTTCGCGCGCTCCATGGCCCAGAACGCCGACTTCTCCGGTGCCAGCCTCAAGGGGGCGCGTTTCAACCAGGCCATGCTCACGCGCACCAGCTTCGCCAAGTCCAACCTCTCGGGGGCGGACTTCCACCAGGCCAGCTTCGCCCAGGCCGACCTCTCCGGGGCCGACCTCTCCGGGGCCGACCTGCGCCTGGCCTCCCTGAGCAAGGCCAACCTCACCGGGGCCGTGTTCTCCGGGGCCAGGCTCAAGCTCATGGCCGTGCAGGAGTGCGAAGCCAAGAACGCCTCCTTCCGCGAAGCCGACATGGAACGCGTGCTCATCCGCAAGACGGGCCTGGACGGCGCGGACTTCTCCGACGCGGACCTGAAAAGCACCCAGCTCCAGCAGTGCAAGGGCCAGGGCGTGCGCTTCTCCAGGACGCGCTTCACCAAGGGCGCGCTGGCCCAGAACGAGATGCCCGGGGCCGACTTCACCGGGGCCCAGGCCACGCACCTTTCGGTGCGCGAATGCCAGATGCCGGGGGCGGACTTCCGCAAGGGCAGCTTCACGGCCTGCCGCGTGGAGAACTCCGAGCTGCCCGGGGCGCGCCTGCGCGGCGTCTCGGCCCGGGGCACGTCGTTCCCCGGCTCCAACCTGGAAGGGGCTGACCTCTCCGGGTCGGACTTCCTCTTCGGCTCCTTCGCCAAGGCGCGCATCGTGGCCGCGGACCTGCGCGGCGCAAGCTGCTTCGGCGTGGACTTCCACAAGGCCGTGGTGGGCAAGACCCGCTTCGACGGAACCAACCTGACCATGACGGCCCTGCACGGCAAGGCCGATCTCCTGGAGTAGCCATGACCAGACAGGACATCCTCGACGCGGCCCGGGACCGCAGGCCCGTCATCGGGCAGGACCTCTCGGGACTGGACCTCTCCGGCGCGGACCTCACCCACATCCGCTTCGAGCGGGTGAACTTCAAGGGCGCGAACCTCTCCGGCGCCGTGGTGAACCAGGCGGGCTTCCGCAAGTGCGACTTCACCGGAGCGGCCCTGGACGGCTGCGATCTGACCAAGATGGACCTGGCGGGCACGAGCTTCGCCGGGGCCAGCCTGAAAAACATCACCACCAAGATGACGCTCCTGGGCCGCTGCGACTTCACCGGGGCCGACCTCTCCGGGGCCTTGGTGCACTGGTCCGTGGCGGACAACGCCAAGTTCGCGGGGGCCAGGCTCGCCGGAGCCAGGCTCGACAAGCTCACCCTGCGCGCCTCGGACTTCTCCCAGGCCGATCTCACCGGCGCGGCCCTGCACAAGGCCGTGTTCACGGGCTGCAACTTCAAGGGCGTGGTGCTCAAGGACGTGAGCTTCGAGAAGGCGCTCTTCTCCGGGTGCGACCTCTCCGGGCAGGACCTCTCGGGGCTTGCGCTCACCCAGGTGAACTTCTCGGGCTCCAACCTGGCGGGCGTTAAGCTCGCCCGCGCGCGCATCGCCTACAGCCTCTTCGCCAAGGCCAACCTGGAGGGGGCGGACCTCTCCGGGGCCAGGGGCTCCAAGTGCATGTACCTTGGGGCCGTGCTCAAGGGGGCCAGGCTGACCGGGGGCGTCTTCGACAACTCGGTCTTCTCCGAGGCCGACCTGGGCGCGGCGGACTTCTCCGGGGCCAACCTCTTCCGTTGCCAGTTCAAGAAGGCCCGGTGCCGGGGGGTCAAGTTCGTCGGGTGCGACCTGCGCCACGCCGACTTCTCCCACGCGGACTGCACCGCCGCCGATTTCACGCGCGCCGACATGACCATGGCCTGCTTCCACGGCATGAACGACGAGCACGCCGTCTACGAACTCACCCAGCGCGCGCTCGTGCGCTCCCCCAACCAGGAAATGGCCCAGGCCGAGGCGTTCCGCCCGGTCCAGGCCTAGGAGGTTCCGCCGATGTTCGCACTCACCCTCGGCGCCGGAGTGGACATGGCCTTCCCCGACGTGTGCCTCACACCCGTGGTGGTCCCCGTGCCCGTGCCCTACCCCAACATCGCGGAGACCATCACCACCCAACCCGCGGCCGACAACATCACCATCGACTGCATGCCCGTGATCAACCAGATGTCCATGGGCCTGGTGAGCGAGGGCGACGAGCCGGGCGTGCTCCTGGGCGTGGTCTCCCACCTGGAGAGCGGCCAGGCCGACTACACCCTGGGCTGCATCACCATCTTCATGGACGCCGCGCCCTGCCAGCGCCTCACCAGCCTCACGCGGCAGAACTGCCTGGTGGAGCTGCCCAACGCCGTGGGCATGACCATCGCCCCCAGCCAGGTGACCGTGCTCACCCTGGGCTAGCAGCCTGATAAATCCGCGCTGGCTGCGTTGCAGGGAATAACCCGAACCCTCACGTATGAGAAATACGCTTCGGGCTTGGCTTTTTCCCTGCGCCTTGCCAGCGGGCTGTTCGGGCGGGATGGCATGGGTCGGCTGTTTCGGCGGCGTGTCCGGCCCGCTTCCCGCCCGCCCACGGCGGCGTGGCGGGGGGCTCGCGGACATCGAGCCGCGCTGCTGGCGCGGCGCTTCCCTGCATTACGATCATCACCGACCACAAATCCCTTCCAGCATGGTCGAGATAACGCCCGACAGACAACATTACTGTGTGCCACATTACAATGAAGCAACAACCTCTTGCGACGCAAATTGAGTTCAGGCATACTTATTTGCAGTGAGTGGGGGCTCACAACACGCGGATTGCGACAGGCAAACCGCCGGTCCGTGACGGCCTGGCGTGAGTGGCATTGCTTGCGCCTCGCATCCGCGTCAAGGAAGCAGCCGCCATGCGTAACGCCCCTTTCGACGAGGTCTCAGCCAGGGCCATTCCCGATCGTGACGTTCACCATCCTCCCCTGCGGCTGATCCAGCGCCGCGTCCGCGCGGGCGCCCCCCCGCTCCCTGTTCCTCTCACGCTTCCGGTCCTGGCCTTGCTGACCCTGCTCGCGGCGCTCGCCTGGCCGGAGCGGGTCGGCCTTGCGGCCAATTCCCCCCCAAGGGACGAGCCTGCCCCCACGGCGTGGGAGGTGGAGCTGCTCGCCGCGGGCTACCAGGGGATGGCCCTGGGCGGGCTGATCCTGGCGCTGGCCGCCTTCGGGCTCGGCGCGCTTCAAGGACGGCGCAAGGCCGTGGCCGAGGCCGTCCATGAACAGGCCCGCTTCGAGGCCGTTTTCCGCTGCGCGGGCGCGGGCATCGCCCTGGCCGACACCCAGGCGCGCTACCTCTCGGTGAACCCCGCCTTCACGAGCATGCTCGGCTACGACTCCGAAGACCTGCGCGGACGCCCCTGGGACGCCCTGGCCCCGCCCGACGCCTCCCCGGCCCGCGCCCGCATGCTGGCGGAGCTGCTGGAGGGCAAGCGCGAGGCCTATTCCCTGCGCAGCCGCCTCGTGGGCAAGGACGGCGGCACGGTCTGGGCCGACCTCACCGTCACCTGCGTGCGCGGCCCCGACGCCCGGGCCTCGCTGGTGATCGCCATGCTGCGCGACGCCACCCTGGAAGTGCGCCTGGAGGAGTCCCTGCGGGCCTCCACCAAGGCCGCCCAGGCCGCCAGCCAGGCCAAGAGTTCCTTCCTGGCCAACATGAGCCACGAAATCCGCACGCCCACCAGCGGCATGCTGGGCATGCTGAACCTCCTGCGCGATTCGCCCCTGGACGCGGAACAGCGCAAGCTCCTGGACATGGCCGCCGAATCGGGCGTGAACCTGCTGCGCGTTCTCAACGAAATCCTGGACCTCTCGCGCATCGAGGCGGGCTACATGGTGCTGTGCGCCGAGTCCGTGGACAGCCGGGGGCTCCTGGCCAACCTGCAGGCCGTGTTCACGCCCGAGGCGCGGTCCAAGGGCCTGGAACTCGCCCTGGACGTGGCCCCGGACATGCCCGCCTGGTTCGCGGGCGACACGGTGCGCGTGCGCCAGGTGCTCTTCAACCTGGTGGGCAACGCCCTCAAGTTCACCGACGCGGGGGGCGTGCGCGTGCGCGCCGCGCTGGAGCGCGGGGACGGCGGGCCCCGGCTGGTCTTCACGGTGGAGGATACGGGCATCGGCATCGAGCCCGAACGCATCCCCGACCTCTTCCGGCCCTTCATCCAGGCCGACGCCTCCCATTCCCGCAAGCACCAGGGCGCGGGCCTGGGCCTGGCCATCGTCAAGGGGCTGGTGGAGCGCATGGGCGGCCGGATCGACCTGACGAGCGCCCTCGGCAGGGGCACGACCGTGCGCGTCGCCCTGCCCTACCGGGAGGCCAGCCCCTCGCAAGGGAGGCACGACGAAGCGGACCGCGCCTGGGAGACCCTGCAGACGCCCCCCCTGCGCATCCTGCTGGCCGAAGACGAGCGGATCATCCGCCTGGCCACCAGCCGTCAGCTGGAACGCTGGGGCCATGGCGTGGCCTGCGCGGACAACGGGTTGCAGGCCCTGGAACTTCTGGAGCGCGCCGAATTCGACTGCGTGCTCCTGGACATCCAGATGCCGCTCATGGACGGCTACGAGACCGCCGCGCGCATCCGCGCCCTGGAATCCGGGGCGCGCAACCGCGACGTGCCCGTGGTGGCCCTCACGGCCCACGCCATGAAGGGCTACCGGGAGCAGGTGCTGGCGGCGGGCATGGACGACTACCTGAGCAAGCCCATCGACCTCTCGCGCCTGCGCGTGGCGCTGGCCAAGGCCTCGCGGGGCAGAAGGGCCTTCCTGCCCGGCGAGGCCGTCCGGCAGGGGCACGGTGCGTGAGACGGCGCGGCGTGACGCCGTCCACGGAGGACTTTCCCCGAGGGACGGCTCGCGACCGGCGGGGACATCGACCGGAACTACACGTTGACGCATGCCGACCACGTACAGTAATCTTTTGCAGAAATGCATCGCCAGATTTAACCATCTGTAATGGCGCTCATCATGACATTTCGCACCACGGCATCAATTCTAGCCATGGCAGCATTCGTGCTGCTGCACGCGAACTGCGTGTTGTGCCAAGCCACACTCCCCGAAGAATACCTCAAAAAGCCCACACCTCAACAGCCTGCCGCCGCGCAAGGTGTGAAGCATCGCATAGCCCGCGAACCATCCTCGGATGAATCCGGCGGACGGTTCACGGTCTCAGCTGACAACATCCTCCACGATGCGCGAACAGGTCTCCAATGGACTGCCGGACAGGACGTGGACACCTCCTGGGGCAGCGCCTGTGCCTGGGCTACGGGATTGAACCTCGATGGCGGCGGCTGGTCCCTGCCGACCAGGGAACAACTCAGGACATTGGCCGCGCTCGGAATGGCCTCGGCCAAGATGCCCCAGCCACGCACGCCTCTCTTCGGCTGGGCCAGCCAGGGAAAGATCGCCTGGACGCGGGAATCGCACCAAGATGCGACCGTCTACGCCATCAACCTGGCCAGCCCCGACGAAGCTCTGGCCAGACAGGAGAACGCATCGAAGGATTTCCGCGCCCTGGCGGTTCGGGCGGCAGGCAGCCAACCGCCTTCTCCCACAGGCCCGGCCGCAACATCCGCACAGGCGCAATGCACACCCGACAAAGGCCTCGAAACGGCGGTTTCCATCGGTCAGATCAGGTTTTCCGCGTCGGGGCGCGCAACGGCCGACACGCGCAATCGCTTCTACAAGGACCAATTCCGCACGGGTGAGACACGTTTCATCATCGCTGAAGCCCAGGTCATCCCGGCGCAGGGAGCGCGATTCGGCCTCCCGCTCGTACTGACGTTCGTCTGCGCCCAGGAAGACGGCTCCTACAAGGCAACGGCAACCGTGAACAATCCTCTCCCTCCCTCAGCGGTGTACATGTCTCAAGCATTCGGGAGCGACCAGCCGGGCCGTTGGCAACAAGGAATATACAGAGTCACTGTTTTCAACGGGAACAAGGAACTCGCCAGCGCCTCGTTCACCGTCCGCTGAATCGCCGCTCCAAATCTTCACCTCTGTCGCACCCTGGCGGCACGGTGACAACTTCCCGGACAGCATCGGGCCGACGACAACGATTTCAGCGTCCGGCCTTCGCAAGCACTCCGCCGAGCGAACCAGCCCCTAGGCGGCGGAGCCGACAGCCTTCCGACCCCGGGCATCTTCAGCGTCCCGTGCTGGTGGGGGTGGGGGGCGTCTCCTTGGCCTTTTTGGCCACGTCGCTGGCCGGTTGCACGGCGGGGGGAAGGGGGCTTTTGGTCGCGTCGGGGGAGACGCGCGGCGTGCCCTGGGGCGTTTGGGTCTTCGCTTCGGCCGCTGGGTCGGCGGCCGGAGCGCCGGGATCGACCACCGGAGCCTCCTGGATGGCCAGCTGGTCCAGGGGCGAAATCTGGTCCAGGGGCATGTCGCACAGGGGCACGGGGCTGGGCAGCTCGTCGGTGACCAGGGCCTTGGCCCAGAGCAGGTCCGGGTCGTCCAGGCGGGCCTCGTCGTGCAGCTCCCAGAGCCCGGAGTAGAAAAGCTGGGCCGTCTGGCCCAGGAAGTCCGGCCGGTACTGGAGCACCATGAAGGGCTGGCCCGGATTGAGGCCCACGGAGACCCCCGCGCGGTTCACGCAGGTGGAGGGGTCGGTGCGCGTGCGCACCTTGGCCATGTCGAAATAGCCCCGCGCCTCCACCACCTTGCGCCCGGTCACGTCGTAGGACACCGACCACGTGATGTTGGAGAAGTAGAAATAGCGCTCCATGGCCTGCTTCACCGTGAGGGTGGTGTCGAAGGGGAAGCGGGCGCTCTGCACCAGCTGGATGTCGTTTTTCGGCATGGCGCGGACCGGTCCGCAGGCCAGGGCCAGCGCCAGGATGTTGAGCAGGGCCAGAGCGGCCGCAGGGAAAAGCCTCATGGCGCGCCTCCCGCGTCGGGGCGTCGCGCGCCCGCGTAGGTTCTTGTCCAGTAGGGGTCCGCGAGGCTGGAGACGGCCACGCCCCCGGCCGGGCGCGAGCTGTGGATGAAGCGCCCGTCGGCCAGGTAGATGCCCACGTGGTCCACCCGGCCCTCCCGGCCGAAGAACACCAGGTCGCCCTGGCGAAGCGCCTTGGGGTCCACGGCGCGGCCCTGGCGGAACTGCTCCCCGGAGGTGCGCGGAAGGGCGTGGCCCGCCTGGGCGTAGCTCCAGCTGGTGAAGCCCGAGCAGTCGAACCCGGAGGGTCCCGCGCCGCCGTACACGTAGCCCCGCCCGGCCTGGGAGAAGGCGGCCCGGGTCAGGCGGGAATGGAAAGGGTCGCCGGGGCCGCGCAGGCCTAGCGCCTCCCCGCGCAGGGCCGCGAGATAGAACATGGCGTCGCGCGCGGCGTCCTGCCGGACCGGACCGGCCTGGGACGTGCGCCCGGCCATGCCCGCGCCCAGCGACGCGAACGCCAGCGCCGCCAGCGCCAGAACGGCCAGTGTCCACTTGGCCCCGGTGGTCATGCGCAGTCCCCCTTGAATCCTGTTGTCCTTGCCGTGCCCCTTGGCTATAGCCTTCATTGAGGCCAAGGAAAACCCACGTCAAGAACCTTCCAGCAAAGGCCGGACCATGAACAAGACCATCTGGGTGACCATCCTGGAACAGGACGAAGCCAAGGGGCGCGCGCTCTTCGAGGCGATCCACCGCTACGGCCTGGGCGTCAACGGGCATTTCTGGGTGGACGACCTGGAAAAGATGCAGTGGGCGGGCGCGTTTTCCGAAATCTCCAAGCCCGAAACGGCCGTGTGGCTCATCCGGGGACAGCTGGCCTCGTTCCAGGACGAAACCAAGCGCTACGGCCTCTCCATGCTGGCGGCCATGGTCCAGGCCATGAAGGGCCACGGATTTCCCGTGATGGTGCTCTGCGACGGCGGCGAACTGGACCCGGCCACGCTGCCCACGCCCCTCAAGGGCGTAGCGCCCGTCAAGGACGACGCCTCGCTCATGGCCAAGCTGGTGGCCAAGGCCAACACCCCCGTCCCCAAGGTGGAACCGGAATACCATCTGGACATCCACCCCCTGCCGGGCCTGGGCCAGTGGTTCGAGGTGGGGCCTGCCAAGGGCCACGCCTGGGCCGGAGCGATCTTCGGGGTGCAGGGAGGCGCGGACGCGGCCGAGGTGGACGCCCACGGCGTGGGGCCGCGCGGCACGGTGCCCGAGAAGGCCGTGCTGGAATACCCCATGAAGGGCGTGAAATTCTCCCTGGGCGAGGCCCAGTTCGATGCCTGGGCCGTGAAGAACGCCCTGGACGACGCCACGTCCTACTACGTGCGCGTGAAGGGCAATCCGCGCGCCGTGGCCTTCGGCTCCTTCCCCGAGGGCGACGAGGCCGAGATGTTCGTGGTGGGGCTCAAATAGCCCAGCCGCTCTCCCCATTACGACAAAAGGCCGTCCCCCGCTCGCGGGGACGGCCGAGGCTGCTGACAAAGTCGGCTTTGCGGTTTTTTCAGCAGCCCTGCGCGAAGCGCAGCCTGGAGCAGGGCGGCTTTGCCGCCCGTAAGCGTATCCCGCAAACCCCGCTTCGGGGTTTTGTCATCAAACTGAGGCCGTCCCCCGCGTGCGGGGGGCGGCCTTTTTCGTGTGGACAGACCCCGTTGACGGGGGGTTCCGGGAGCCGTTTGCGGACGGCACTCAGCCGCGCGCCGGACAGCTCCATGCGCCCGGGCGGCGTCGCCGCCGCTACCAGACGAACGAGAAGCGCAGGCGCTCCCCGCCCATCACCTGGCGCGGCGGGGTGAAGGCGATGTCCAGGGCCAGGCGGCCTTCGCTCTTCTCCCCGGCCTCCACCACCAGGTCGGGCGGCGGCAGCTGGCCGGTCTGGTTGAAAAGGTTCACCAGCGCCCGGGTCACGGCCTGGGCCGGGTCGTACCGGTCTTCCTCGGGGGCCTGGTCGCGGACCTCCAGCAGGTGGCTCACCACGCGCCCGAAGAAAAGCTGGAAGGTGAACGACCCGCCGTCCAGGGCGGTCTGGCGCGGCAGGAAGGCCATGTCCCTGCCCCTTGCGCCCGCCAGGGGCGACACGCCCATCTCCAGGAACTCCGCGATGCGGTTTTCGTCGAAGAGCCCCTCGGTGGCGGCGGGGCCCTCGCCGGAGTCGAACACGCCCAGCTCCTCCAGGGAGATCTCGCGGTAGTCGGTCAGGCGCGAGGGCCAGCCGCAGGCCGCCACGCTCTTGGCCGCCAGGGTCCCCACGGCCCAGGCCGGGGAGAGCCACGGCGCGCCCTGCTCGGTGAAGGCCGCCGGGCGGGCGGGATTCCCCGGCCCGTAGGGCGCGCGCTCCAGGAAGCGGTTGAGCGTGAGCAGCAGGCGCGCGGCCCCCGGGTGCTGGGCAAGCTTGCGGAACTTGGCGAAGCGGGCGTCGGCCAGGGCGGCCTTGAGGTAGCCCAGGCGCGAGAGCTCCCGCCAGGAGCCCACGCCGAAGAATTCCAGGGAGAGGCAGGCCACCGTGGGGGTCAGCAGGGTGTCGGCAAAGGCCAGCACCTGTTCGAGCAGTTCCACGTCGGCCGGGGTGTTGGCGAAGGCGTGGTCCACCAGGGTCAGGTGGGGCGTGTCCTGGACCATCTGGGCCATGAGCCCGCCCAGGGCGTCGGGCAGGGTCTCGGCCTGGGCCGCGCAGAGCTTCAGGCGCACGCGCCCGCCCTCCTTCACCCCGGCCTTGCGCGCCAGGCAGCGCGCGCCGCTCCAGGCGGCCTCCAGGGAGCGCCAGCCCGCGTCGGCGAAGATTGCGGCCAGGGCCCTGGCCAGAAGGGTTCCGGCCTGGGCCTGCCAGTCGGCCAGCCCCTGGCCGCCGCCCGGGGCCTGGGGGGCGTCCTGGGTGGCCACCATGGAGAGCAGGTCGTCCAGGGCCTGGGAATCGGCGGGCGCGGGCCTGGACGGGGCCTGGGCCACGGTGAGGTCCAGAGGCAGAGAGGGCCAGCGGGAGCGGATCTCCCGGGCCGCGTCCTCCGGGGCAGCGCCCGAGGCCCGGGCCTGGCCCAGGTAGGCCTCGCACCCAGCCAGGGCGGCCAGGTAGGGCACGTTCTTCACCAGCCCGTCCGGGCGGAACCCCGCGAAAGAGGTGACGGCCACGTCCAGGCCGCCCTCGGGGCAGACGTCGCGCGGCAGCTCCACCCAAAGCCTGGGGGCCATGGCGGCCAGGGCCTCGTCCAGGGTGTAGATGTCGGCCTCCACCACGCGGGGCCGGTAGCCCGAGGCGGGCACGGGTGCGAAGGGGGCCAGGGCCAGGATGGTGTAGGGGCTCACGGGCGCGGGCATGGCGGCTCCTTGGACGGAACGGATTTCCCCATCCCTAGCAGCTTTGCGCCCGCCTGACCACGCAAAAAGGCCCGGCGCAAGCCCCCCGCCGGGCCTGGCCCGAGGCCTCAGGCCAGCTCGTCCGGATGGGCCGTGAACCACTCCAGGGTGCGCCCCAGGCCTTCCTCGAAAGGTGTGGCGGGGGTGAATCCGGCGGCCAGGGCCAGGGCCGAGGTGTCGGCCAGGGAGTGGCGCAGGTCGCCCGCGCGCTCGGGCAGGCTCTGCACGGGCAGCTCGCGCCCGGTGACGGCCAGGATCATGCGGGCCAGCTCCAGCACGCTGGTGGAGCGCCCGGTGCCCACGTTGAACACCCCCGCGAGCGGACCCCGCTCCCCCGCGAGCCCGGCGGCCAGGAGCACGGCGAGCACGGCGTCGTAGACCCAGACGAAATCGCGCGTCTGGCCGCCGTCGCCGAAAACGGTAAGAGGCTTGTCCGCCAGGGCCATGGCCAGGAAGCGGCGCACCACGCCATCGTAGGGGCCGGGCTTGCCCCGGGCCGGGCCGTAGAGGTTGAAGAAGCGCACGCTGGCCCCGAAGCCGGATTCCGCGATGTGTTTCGAGGCCAGGTATTTGGCCCAGCCGTAGGGGCTTTGGGGCTCCCCGGCCTGGTCTTCGCGCACGGGGCCTTCCACGGGCAGTCCGTATTCGGCGGCGGACCCGGCAAAGACGAAGCCGCCCGCCCCGCTCTCGCGGGCCTGGGCGTGCAGGGCCAGGGTGGCGTCGCGGTTCACGGCCATGGTCTCCTCGGGGTGGTCCATGGACCACGGCACGCTGACCACGGCGGCCATGTGCAGCACGGCGTCGAAGCGCCCGTGGAGCGCGGCGAGCCCGGGCAGCAGGTCCGGCTCCAGGATGGAGCGCTCGTGGAAGGCGAAGGACGGGTTGTCCTGGAAGGGCTCCAGGTTGGAGCGGTAGCCGGAGAAGAAGTTGTCCACGCCCGCCACGAAGGCCCCGGCCCCCAGAAGGGCCTCGCAGAGCTTGGAGCCCACGTTGCCCGCCGCGCCGGTGACGAGGCAGCGTTTTCCTTCGAGAGAGGCCTGGATCATGAAGGGCTCCTTGGGGCGAGTGGTTGGGGGCACACCATAGACCGGCGGGCGCGGCGGGACAACACCTTTCGCCGCCAGCCCCCAGGAGCCCCCCGGGGATTCCCTAGGACGCCAAGGCCCTGCGCCCCGGCGCGACGGCCAGCGCCGGGGCGCCCGCGCCGCCTTTCATCTGGTCGATGAGCCCCTTGAGCACCTGGGCCTGCCGCGCCAGTTCTTCCACGACCTCGGTGGAGCGCTGCATGGCCTGGGAGGTGTCTCCGGAGATCCTGCTGATGTCCTCGATGCTGCGCTTGATCTCCTCGCTGGCGGCGGACTGCTGTTCGCAGGCCGTGGCGATGGAGCGCACCTGATCGAAGGTGTCGTCCACCAGGCGCACGATCTGGCCCAGGGACTCGCCCGATCCGCTGGCCAGGCGCGTGGCCTCGGTGATGGCCCCCACGGCCTGCTCCACGTGGACGTAGTTCTTGCGGGTGCCCTGTTGGATGCCCTGGATGGCGCCGCCCACTTCCTTGGTGGCGGTCATGGTCTTTTCCGCGAGCTTGCGCACCTCGTCGGCCACCACCGCGAAACCCCTGCCGGCCTCTCCGGCGCGCGCGGCCTCGATGGCCGCGTTGAGGGCCAGGAGGTTGGTCTGGTCCGCGATGTCGGAGATCACGTCCAGGACGTTGCCGATGCCCTCGGCCTGCTTACCCAGGATGCCCATGTCTTCCTGGGACTGCTTGGCGTTCACCAGCACCCGGTCGATGAACGTGACCAGCTGGCTCATGACGCGCGCCCCCTCCTCGGCCTGGCTCTTGGCCCGGGTGACGGTTTCGGCGGCGTGGGAGGCGTTCCTGGCCACCTCGAGCACGGTGGCGTTCATCTCCTCCATGGCGGCGGCCGTCTCGGCCACGCGCTGCGACTGTTCACCGGCCCCCTGGCTGGAATGCTCGATCTGCCCTGCCAGGTCTTCCGAGGCGGACGAGACCACCCCCACCACGCCCTCCAGTTGCCCGGCGGCGTGGAGCATGCCCTGTGTCCTGGCCTCCTCGGCCTCGCGCCGGGCCTGGACGCTGACGGTGATGTCGGCAACCAGGGTGATGGCGGCGATGAGCTGCCCGTCGAGATCGTAGATGGGGGCCACGTCCACGCAGCAGACGACGACGTTCCCCTTGCGGGTGGTCATGCTCACGTTGTCCGCGTGCTGGTTCCTCCGGTCCTGGAGCACCCTGCTGGTGATGGTGGAGCGGTTCTTTTCGCCATAGAAGTACTCGCCCACGTCCATGCCGAGATAATCATCCGGCTTGCCGGGGAGCTCCAGCAGATCGAGCATGGCCTGGTTGGTGAAGGTCAGCTTGGTCTGGATATCGCTGATCGCACAGGGCGTGGTGAGGCCGTGGAGCACGCCGGAGGAGAAGCCGAGCTTGTTCTTGAGCTGGCCCACCATCTCGCGCAGGTTGTCGGCCATGCGCCCCAGCTCGTCCCGGCTGCGCACTTCGAGCGCGTGGCCGTAGTCGCCCTGGGTGATTCTTGCGGCGAATTCGCCCACCTGGGCCATGGGGGAGGTGATGGAACGCGTCACCAGAAGCCCCAGCAGAAGCGCCGCCAGCACCACCGCGGCGCACACGGAGAGCACGATAGTCCGGGAGCGTTCGAGGTCGGCGGAAAGTTCGACCTTTTTCTGCTGCGCGTCCTGGCGCACCAGGACGAGGATTTCCTCGAGCAGGGGATAGAGCTGGGCGTCCACCGCCTCGATCTCGTTGACCGTGACCTGGGACGCCTGGCGCAGCTTGTCCGTCTTGGTGGGGTCGGCCTCGTATTCCTTCACGAGCCCCAACACCTTGCCCGTGAGTTCCCGTCCAAGGACCAGCCGCTCCTTGAGCTGGGCGAAGAGGCGCTTCTGAGCCTCGGAGGTCATGATTTTCTCCACGTCCTCCTGGGCCTTGCGGTAGTCTTTGCGGGCCCTGTCGATCTCCTCGTAGAGGGTGGCGCGCTGCTGTGGAGTGAGGGCGTCGGAGAACAGGGTGCGCGTGACGCTGACTGTGCGCTTCATGTGGTAGCGCATGTCTCCCACGGCCATGGCCAGGGGCATGTCGTAGGAGACGGCCTGACTGAACGCCCCCATCCCCGTGTCTGCGGCCTTGAGCCCGAGATACCCCAGGACAAACGCGAAGACCGCCACCGTGGCGAAACCGAGAAGCAGGCGAACCCTTATGGACAGCTGAAACATGGACCGGCTCACTTTGTTGCAGTTCAGGCATTTCGCGCCAGATCGACGCGGAGCGTTCTCAGCGAACACCACTCTAATATACTATAAAATATCAAACAGAGGAATGTATCGCAAGAAATAACCAACACATCTTCATTACAAACCTGAAAAGACCAACAAAAAAGTCAAACCTCGGGATCATCTTCGCGCCAAAACATCATGATCATTCGCGTCTCGCATAACAACGCCCGTCTGAATGGATGGAGCGCCTCATCCAGCACTATCCAGACTTCAACCGTCTAGATTTCATGATCTGGTGTTGCGACAACACAACCCGTCCATCCGGATGCCCAGGACAAACAGCAAAAACTCTTGAATAATAACATGAAAAACATCTTCATGTTATTCAAAATCGCGACCCTAAGGAAAATGCGCCCGCAGAAGCGCCATGAGTCGGGGGCGGCGGAGGTAGGGCCTGATCCAGGCGGCCGACAGCGCGGCCGAGCCCTCCACCCACCGGGGCGGACGCCTGGGGGCCACGCCCAACCCCAGGGAGAAGAGCCAGGCCCGCAACGCGTCCAGCGGTCCCAAACGTCGCAGGAGCGGACGCTGGGGCGCATCCTCACCCGGCAGCGAGTCCACGGCCCGGGCCATGGCGTTCTCCGGCTCCACCAGAAAGCGGCGCAGGGATTCGCGCGCCGTTTCCTCCAGGGCGGGCAGGGTTTCGCCGCTCCAGCCGCTGCCCGCCAGGGTGTCGGCGAAGGCCAGGCAGGTTTCGCGAATCTCCCGGGTGTGCTCCATGCCTGCCGGAGGCGGCCCCAGGGAAGGTTCCACGCGCCCGGCGCGCTCCGAGTACCCCAGCACGCGCCCGTGGGAGGCCCGCGAGAAGGCCCGCTCCATGAGCGGCACGTTGCGGAAGAGCACCGCCTCCAGGGAGCCGGGCAGCGCGCGCGCCGCGCGCTCCATGAACAAGGCGTGGTGCGCCCCGGCCTCCATGCGCCCCATGCGCCCCGAGCACAGCCCGAAATACCAGCCCTCCACCTCCACGCCGCGCCCGGCCAGCACGGCCCGCAAGGCGCGCTGCGTGGAGAGCGTCCAGCCCATGTCGGCCACGGCCAGCACGCCCTCCTCCAGGCAGCCCTCCTGTTCCAGATGGCGCAGCAGACGCCCCGAAGCCTCCGAGGCGCGGCGCGTAAGCAGTTCGCGCGCGGCCGGGGCGTCCAGGAGTTCCCAGAGGGCGTCCAGGCCCGCATCGTCCAGGGGTTTGTCGGAATAGAGCGCGGGCATGCTCCGGCCCGAGACGCGCAGCAGCTCCTCGGGCGTCAGCGAGAGCCGCGCCAGGAGTTGCACCGCCCCGGCCCCCTCGTTCCCGGCGGCCAGCCAGTCCAAATCCTTGCGTGCGAGCCCGGCCAGGAGCGGCCCGCTCCAGGCGGCCAGTGAGCCCATGAGGTAGCGCGGCTCGGGGCCGCCGCAGGCCCGGTGCAGACGTTGGGCCAGCAGGCAGGGCAGTTCGCCCTCCCGGGCCAGGAAGTAGAGCCGCTTCGCCCCCCGCTCCCCGGCTCCGGCCAGGGCCCAGGCCGCGAAGGCCGTGAGCGCCGGGGCGGCCACCGAGGCCGCGAAGGCACGCGTGTCGGCCAGCGCGGCGGACGGCTCCCCGCGCAGCCGAGCCAGACGCGCGCAGGCCATCACCCGGGAGGCCTCCGGAGCGCTGGCCCGATGCAGCGTGAGCAGGTGCTCCTCGTGGGTGGTGAAGCGCGCCTGGGTGAAGGGCGACACGCGGATGCCCATGCGCTTGGGGGCGCGCGCGTCGCCCAGGGGATCGGAGCCGGTGTGGCTGAGCTGCCCGGGCTCCAGGGCTTCGGCGGCCAGCACGTGGTTGTAGAGCGAGCCCGTGATCTTGCGCTTGCCCAGGTCCCCCGCGCAGTAGACCTCGCCCGCGAAGCCGTGGGACTCCAGGAGTCTTCGCAGCGAGGCCCCGGGCAGGATGGAGTCGGTGACGTAGGCCACCCGCTCGCCCCGTCGGACGTGGCCCCGCACGCGCTCCAGCACGGCGGGCACGGGGCGTGCTCCGCTCAGGGAAAGCTCCAGCTCCGAAGCGTAGAGGGCCTCGGGGTCCAGGCTCCAGGGATTGGAGGCCGGAAAGCGCTCGTAGACCGCGCCCAGCCCGGCGGCCTCCAGGCCGGGGCCGTCGCGCGCCTCCTCCTCGGCGCGCAGGCGCAGGCGCACGAATTCGTGGAGGTCCTCCCGGCCGGCGTCGCCCGGCAGGACCCGTCCGGCCAGGGCGAAGAGCTGGTCCAGGGGCCGGGCGTGCAGGCGCACGAGACAGCAGTCGAACACGGCGAAGGAATGAACGAGGGCGGCCATGACCACCGATACCAAAGAAAGGGATGCAGCGGCAACGTCTCCGTGACGGGCCGTGAGCGGACCCCGGTCAGTAGCGCAGGCGGACCTCGGCCCTGGCGTCGGGCTGGCCCTTCACTTTCGGCGGCGACTGGGCTTCGGTGTTCACGGCGTAGAGCCTGTCGCCGGGGAGCTTGGCCGCCTTGGCCAGGAAGGCCATCACGGCCGACCGACGCTGCCGGGCCAGGTTGTCCAGGTCGGCCGGTCCGGGCTCGGGGGTGGGCTGGGGCGCGTCCGCCGACGAGGGTTCGGGCCTGGACCGGGCCTTGGCCAGCGCGGGCGGGTCGGCCACGGGGTCGGCCCAGGCCGATATTTCCAGGCTGAGCTTTGGCCGCGCGGCCACGGCCGCGCCCAGGGCGTCGAGGGTCTTGCGGGCCTCGGGGGTCAGCTCGGCCGACCCCGGCTCGAAGCCCAGACGCACAACCTCCCCCGACCCCTGGCCCACGTTGAGGAAGGCCAGGGGCGAAAACATGATGCGCGCGAAGGCCCCGGCCGTGGCCGTGGAGATCACGTCGCGCAGGTCGGCCTTGGCCGCGTCGGGCTTGCCGGACACCGGGATGTCCAGGTCGATGACGCCCTTGGCGTTGGTGAGCAGGCTCACGGCCAGGTCCAGGGGCACGTCCCCGCCGCCCGGCACGGGGGCCTTGCGCCCCAATTGGATGCCCGAGGCCACGATGTTGTTCTTCATGTCGACAGACCCCACGTCCAGGCGGCAGTCGGTCTTCAGCCAGAGTTTGCCCCGGGCCACCGGGAAGCCGGTGTAGCGCCGGACCAGGGGGGAGAGTTCGGAGAGGTCCAGGTTCTCCAGAGCGGCCTTGATGTCCGCACGCGGCCCCTGGGGGGTGAGTGCGGCCTGTCCGGCCAACCACCCCCAGCCCCACTCGCCTGCCTTGAGCTTCAGGTCGAGCCGGGCCGGGGACGCGCTCGAGAGGTCCAGCACGGTGGCCTCCACGGCCGACAGCTCAAGGGGCAGGGGGGGATCGGTCATGCCAGCGCTCAGGACCACGCGGCCCGCGCGCACCTCCAGGCGGCCCACGCCCCACTCGGGCGCGGGGCCGGACGCGGGGGCGCTCGCCGTGGACGTCCCCCGGCCCAGGGAGGCCGCCACGGGCGGGACGGGCCTGCCCTCCTTGTCCAGGGACAGGGCCAGGAAGGGCTCGTCCAGGGCCAGCGAGGCCAGGCGGACGCGCAAGGGGGCCAGCTCGAACTCCGCACCCTTGACGGCCAGGCGCGACAGGGCCAGCCAGGGTTCCGTGTCCCCCGGCCTGGCGAGCTTGAGGCCCGAGAGCCCCGCCTCGCCCTTGAAGGAGGCCTTGGGCTGCGCGCCCGAGAGGTCCACGTTGGCCTCCCCGGAGAGGGACGCCCGGCCGGCCTGCACTGCGACCGGCAGGCCCTGGGCCGTCTGTCCGGCCGCCACGGCGGCCGCGTCGGCCAGGGGCAGGTCCGTGAGAGAGACCGTGAGCCGCGCCGAGGGGGCCATGGGGCGCGCCTCGCCCGAGAGGGAGAAGGCCGCCTGGCGCTGGAGCCGCCCCTTGGCCGCGAAAACCAGAGGGGCGTCGCGGCCGGGAGCGAAGCCCTGCGCGGAGAGTTCATCCAGGTCGGCCCGCAGGGCGGTCTTGTGGGAGGGATCGCGGTAGTCCACCGAGAAGTTCTCCAGGCGGACCTGGTCCAGGCGGATGTCCATGGACGGCCCATCTCCCCCCCCCGGACCTGTCCCCTGGGTCCTGGCCGGACCGGCCAGGGCCTCCAGGGCCGGGAATCCGCCGCGCTCGTCGCGCGAGAGGGCCGCCCCTCCCCCCGAGAGGCGCACCTGCCCCACCCTGAGGCGGCCCAGGGACGCGTCCAGCATCGCCCCGGACACGGCCAGGGACTGGGCCGCCAGGAGCGGCTGGGCCTGGCCCTCGGCCACGACCTTGAGGTCCTTGACCGCGGCTTCGGCGTTGAGGCCCCCGGCCACGGCGTCCCCTGTCCCTTTGAGCCGCAACGCGGCCTTGGCCGAGGCCGTGCCCGCGAGCGTGAGCTTCGGCAGCAGACGCTTCAGGGAGGGAAGCGGGTTGCCCAGGTCCAGGCCGTCCAGGGAGGCTTCCGCCGTGAGGTCCAGGGGGGAGTAGCCTCCCTTGGCCGAGAGGGCCATGCGCCGGAACCGGTCGCCCGCGGCCTCGGCCGTAAGCTCCGCGAAGTTCCCGGCCGACGAGTCCAGGCCCTCGAGGCGGGCCTTCACGCCCGTGAGGGCCACGTCCAGGCCCAGGCCCTCGTCGCGCAGCCACACGGACCCGTCCGAGACCACGGCCTCGCCCACGCGCACCGCCGGGGGCGGTCCCCCCTCGGCCTGGTCTTCCACGGCGGGGTCGAAGAGCCCGGCCAGGTCCACGCCTCCGGCCGCGTCGCGGGTCAGGCGCAGCTCGGGGGCGCGCACTTCCAGGCGGTCCACGCGCACGCCGCCGTCTGCGAAGTCCAGGGTCCAGCCCTGGGCCTCCACGCTCTCGGCCGAGGCCACGCGGCGGCCCTCCAGGTCCAGGGCCAGGCCCGAGATCCGGCCGTCGGCCTCCAGGCGGGGCGCGGCAAGCCCTCCGGACGGTCCGGGCAGCAGGAGCCGGGCCGTGAACCCGGCCTCTGCCATCACGGCGTCCAGGGGCTTCTTGAGGGGCAGCAGGTAGGGAGTGTAGCGTTTGAGTTCCAGGTCCGAGGCGTCCAGGCGCGCCTGGAGTTCCGGGACCGGGCCGGAGAGGTCGGCGCTAACGGTGAGGGTGAGGCGCGAGCGGTTGAGTTCGGCGCGCGTGCTGAAGAGCTCCATGGGGCCGGACTGGTCGCTTGAGAGGGACTCGATGTCCAGGCTCAGGTTGGTCAGTTCCTGCAGTTCGCCGTTCTGGCGGTCGTCGAAGACCACGGAGCCCCCGGACACCCGGATGTCCTCGAGGCGGAAGCGCACGCCGGGGGGAACCAGCTCCAGGCTGCGCCGCCGGCGCGTCCCCTGGCTTCCCGGCGCGGGGAGCAGGTCGGAGACGTTGAGGCTGCCGTCGGCCTCGCGCACCAGACGCAGAGAGGGCTTGTCCAGGTGGAAGCGACGCAGCGCGGCCCGGCCTGAGGCCAGGTCCAGGGGGTCCAGGTCCAGCTCCAGGCGCTCGAAGGAGGCAAGGACGCCTCCGTCGCGCGCGGTCACGGAAAAACCCCGGGCGCGCAGGGCGAAGCGGAAGGGATCGAAGGCGAGCTCCTCCAGCCTCACGGACCGCCCCAGGGCCGCGGAGGCCTCCAGGGCCAGCCAGCGCTTGGCCAGGGCAGGTGCAGCCACCCCCGAGACCAGGAGCCACAGGAGCGCGCCGTGCGCCGCCCAGAGCGCCGCCGCGCAGGCCAGCCTGGCCGCTCCGCCCGGCCCGGCGGTCGCCAGGGCCCGCGGCAGGCCCGCCAGCCACGCGCGGATCCGGGCGAGGGTTTCGAGGAATTCCGGGGTGAAGGGCATGGGTCCTTGCTAGCACGCTTCCCGCTCCGCCGGAATCCCCCTCCGGGGATTCTTGCGTTTTCGCTGTCCTGAAGGCAGTATCCCGCCATGGAAACAGCGGAAATCGTCGTGGTGGGGGCCGGAATCATCGGCCTGACACTGGCCAGGGAACTGGTGGCGCGCGGGGCACGCGTGCTGGTGCTGGAAAAAGAAGGAGCCCCTGGGCGTCACGCCTCGGGCCGCAACTCCGGGGTGCTCCACGCGGGCATCTACTACGCCCCCGGCAGCGCCCGCGCACGTAGCTGCCTGGCCGGAAACCGGCTCATGCGCGCCTACTGCCGCGAGCGAGGCCTCCCGCTTGAGGAGTCCGGCAAGGTGATCGTGACGAAATGCCATGAGGAGCTGCCCCGCCTGCACGCCCTCTTCGAGCGCGCCCAGAGCGCCGGGGCGTCCGTGAGCCTGGTGGACGAGTCCGAACTGCGCGAGATAGAGCCCCATGCCCGCACCGTGGGCCGGGCCATCCATTCGCCGCTCACGGCCGTGGTGGACCCCAAGGCCGTGCTGGCGGGGCTGCGCGACGACCTGCGCCAGTCCCGGCGCGCTGAAATCCGCTTCAATGTGCGCGTGCACGGCCCGTCCGGCCCCGGATCACTGGATACCAGCGCCGGACGCCTGGCCTACGGGGCCATGGCCAACGCCTCCGGGGCCCACGCGGACCGGCTGGCCCACGCCTTCGGCAAGGGCCTGCGCTACATGCTCGTCCCCTTCAAGGGGCTCTACCGCAAGCTGAGGCCCCAGGCCGCCCATCTGGTGCGCGGCAGCGTCTACCCCGTGCCGGACCCGGCAACGCCCTTTCTGGGGGTGCACTTCACGCGCTCGGTGTACGGGGAGGTCTACCTTGGCCCCACGGCCATCCCGGCCCTGGGGCGCGAGAACTACGGGCTCCTGAAGGGCCTGGACGCCGAGGCCCCGTCCATCCTCTGGCGCGACGCCATGCTCTTCGCGTCGAGCCCGGTGTTTCGCCGCGTGGCCCTGAGCGAGCCGCGCAAATACCTTTTCAAGCACTTCTTCGCCGACGCGGCCCGCCTTGTGGACGCCCTGGACCCCGCCGACGTGCTCCCGAGCCCCAAGGCCGGCATCAGGCCCCAGCTGGTGGACGTGGAACAAAACGCCATGGTCATGGACTTCGTCACCGAGACGGGTCCTGCCGAACTGCACGTGCTCAACGCCATCTCCCCGGCCTTCACGGCCTCCATGGCCATGGCCCCGGGCCTGGCGGACTCGGTGCTGGGCCTCTCGGGGTCGGCCGGGGCCTGACGTTGCGTTCTCATGGTCCGTCCATGTGGATTGTCGCGATAAGCAGCTAAAACTATTTATTTTCATTTTGAAAAACATCTTCATGTTTTTCAAAATGGCGACACGAGGCCCGGATCGCGCCCGGGGCCTCCCGGACGCGCCTCCGCCAGGGTGCGGCGCGTCACGGGCCGGAACAATCATGAGAGCGCCCCGGCGCGTTCCTTCAGGAACGTGCCGGGGCGCTCCGTTCGCGCGGGCCCACGAACCCGCCCCGCGCCCTGCCGGTCCGGGGCCGAACCCTGCGGGCATGGTCCCGGACAGCCTCTTCCGAGGCTTCAAATCCTCGAAGCTAGAACGCCAGGATCGCCTCCTTCCTGCCCGGGGCCAGGTGTCCCTGGGCGGTCATGTAGTCCAGGGCGCGGACGGTCCTGGGGTCGTCGCCGCGCACGGTGGTGGCCGCGCGCCACTGCTCCCAGAAGAGGCCCACGTTGGGGTCGGAGGCTTCCAGGCTCTTGAGCAGCACCAGCTCGGCCTCGGTGAAACGGGCCAGGAAGTCCAGACGGGTAAGCTCCGCCAGGGCCTGGGGGTCTGGCGCGAAGCCGCCCCCCCCGGACGCGGCCTCGAAATCGAGGCACTCCTGCCACGTCTTCGGGCCGCTGACGACGCGGCCGTCGCTCGCCACGAAGGTTGGGTAACGGGAGAACGCCGGGCACGCGGCCACGGCCTTGGCCTGGTCGGAGACGATGCGCACGGCCTGGCCGCCGGTCTCCACGGTCACGTCGTCGCTTTCAGGTTCGGCCACGCCGAGCGCGGCCAGGAAGTCGCGGGAATCCGCGTCGTAGGGCGAGTGCAAAAGGGTCAGCATGGTCTAGCTCCATCCCATTTCGGTAAAGGTTTTCGACACGACGGCCCCGGCCCCGCCAGCTCCTCCATTGGCAGCAGTGGTCCCCGTTGCCACACCTCCAGCACCACCAGCCGCTGTTGCGTTAACAGCGTGTTGAAAAACTCCGCAAGGTGACCGAGAATCCAGCCATCGAGAGGTTGGAGGTGATGTGATGGGCCTTGGCCGTCAGAGTGACCAGCAA